>NZ_AYMF01000030.1:0-1175 GCF_000633435.1 Achromobacter sp. DH1f
CCGCCTGCGCAACGCCGTTGCTGTTGTCCAGGCTGCCCGCCTGGATATCGGCCGTGCCGCCCAGAAGCTTGCCGCCCTGGTTGTTCACGGCGCCGGCCGTTTCCACGCGCAGCGCGCCGTTGGCTTGGACAGAACCGCCCTGGTTGTTGATGCCGGCCGTTCCCCGCAGCGCGACGCTGTCGCCCGAGACGACGCCGCCTGCCGTGTTGCCGATGGATTGGCCGGTGATGGCCACCGCGCCAGCGCCGGCCAGGGTGCCAGCGGTGTTGTCGATCGCGCCCGCGACGTTGGCGGTCAGCCCTGCCCCGCTGGTGAGCTTGCCGCCGGTGTTGTCCAGGCTGGATGCGCGCAGCAACACCGAGCCGCCGTACACGGAACCGGCGCGATTGGTGATTGCGCCGTTGGCGTCCAACGTCAGTGCACCGCCCGCGACGAACTTGCCGCCCGACAGGCCCAGCGCATCGGCCGTGACCGTGGCATTGCCGCCCGCCATCAGCGTGCCGGCATTCTGCAGGCTATTGACCTGTACGCTCAATGCACCCAAGGGACTGATGGAACCATCGGCCTGCAAGCCCGCAGTGAAGGCACCGCGGTTATCCAGTTGCCGTGCCACGACACTGGCGTTGCCCGCCGAGGACACGGCGCCGGTGTTGGTGACCGAGCCAGGCGCATTGAGCGCCAGCGCACCACCAGCCGTGACCGTGCCATCATTGACGATATCGCGCCCGCTTTGCACCGACAGGTCAGTGGCGGCCTGCATGCGGCCGGACGGCAGAATCTTGACGTCGCCATTGGCGCTGACGGTCAGCGTGCCGGTCAGCGCAGTCAGGTTGCCGCCGATGTTCACGCCAACGCCCGCTTCGGTGCCGATGAGCCGGATGCTGTTGGCGTACATGCCGCCCAGGGCCGCGACGTCGATCGAGACACCCGTGGTGCCACCCACGCCGGACAGGGCCGAGACGTCGACACCGTCATACCCGACGCGGGCCGACCCGGCCACCACGTTCAAGCGATCCGCCCACACCTGGGCGTTCAGTTCCAGCGTGCGGGCCAGCAGATCCAGTTGGCTGAGATTGGCGCCGTACAAGCCCGCGCCTTCAATAGCCAAACGCCCGCTGGCGATATCAAAGCCCAGCGTGCCATCCGGCCCAACAACCGGCTTGCCGGTAGTCAGC
>NZ_AYMF01000031.1:0-1004 GCF_000633435.1 Achromobacter sp. DH1f
CGAGTCCTCTCCTGGGCACCACGGAATTCCGATCAAGGCGGCTGGCATCACGATGCAAGCGGCGTTGATTAAAAAGTTGAAAGGCCCGGTAATCGAAAGATTGCCGGGCCTTTTGCTTTGCGGCGTGCGCATGTGAAACCCGATGCGGCGTGCGCATGTGGCACCCGACTCGCGCCACCCCCACTCAACGCCGGGGCACCTTTCTATTGAGGTGATGGCGCGCATACAGATCAGCGCCCATGCCTTCGATCTGCCCATCGATCAGCGCTTCGAACGGCCGCAGCAAGGTGTCGAAGTTGTGCGGCGCTTCGAGCGCATTGAGCGCATGGGTCACCGCTTCGATGGTGGACAAGGCGCCGGCGATGTCGGCATGCCGGACCCGGTAGCGCGTCGTCAAACCGTCGGGCAGCATCACCCGCGGCAGCGCGGCCAATTCGGGATTGATGTGCAGCAGCTTGCGGGCATGCGTCCAGGTGCCGTCCGGCACGATCAGCTGCACCGGGGCGCCACTGGCCGCGGCACAACCGGGCTTCAGCACCTCTGCGCCCTCGCCCGGAAACAGCACATGCGATGCCCAGCCCGGTTCGGCCCATTGCTCGGGCCGGAAATACTCACCCACCAACCGCCGCGCACCCGCCAGGCCCAGCACTGCCAGCCGGGCGGTGTTCAAGGCATGGCGCGCTTCGCTGGGATGCTGCAGCACCAGCACGCGCGAGCGCGGCGCCAAGGCGGGAATCAAGGCGCACAGGCAATGGGATTCGGGGCGCTTGCAGCGCAGGCAGACGATGCGTGACATGGGGCGACACTATAGCGAAAGCGGCGCCTTCAAAAAAAACCAAAAAAAAGTGAAAAAAAAGCTGCATGACTTGCACACTTTAAAAAAAGTATGCATAATCTCGTTCCTCTGCTGCTGAACACGAAACGAAACGCAAGCCGCTAGCTGAAAAGCAAACGACAAGCGCCGCAAAATGTGAAGCAACAGCGCCCAGGTGGCGGAATTGGTA
>NZ_AYMF01000032.1:0-65335 GCF_000633435.1 Achromobacter sp. DH1f
GCCCCGCCCTACGCCCGCCGACGGCGCCAAGCGCGACTTAAGAACCCAACACCCCCCCGCGCACCAAAAACCCACAAAAAACTACCGCCCCCCCGACACCCTGACGACCTCCCCCCACCGAGCAACCTCCTGCCTCACCACCAAATCCGTATCCGCAGGCGTACTACCCACCGCATCCGCCCCCAGCTTCAACGCCGCCTCCCGCACCGCAGGCAACGCAGCCGCTCGCTGCATCCCCGCCGACAAGCGCTCCACGATCCCCGCAGGCGTCCCCGCCGGCGCCAACAGCGCATAAGCCGTCGCCACCGAATATCCCTTCACGCCTTGTTCCATCAGCGTAGGCAGCTCGGGCAGTGCCGTCGCCCGCTTCGCCGTCGTCACCCCCAGCAGCCGGATCTTCCCGCTGGCCACCTGCGGCAGCAACGCCGGCAACGTCTCGAACACCATATCGATCTGCCCTCCCAGCAGATCCGTAATCGCCGGCCCGCTGCCCCGATAAGGCACATGCATCAGCCGCGTTCCCGTCAGCGCCTGGAACAGCTCGCCCGCCATATGCTGCGACGTCCCCGGCCCCGCCGACCCGAACGTCAACGTTCCCGGCTGGCGCTTGGCCAACGCAATCAATTCCTGCACATTGTTCGCCGCAATCTTGCTGTTCACCGCCAACGCCATCGGCATGCTCGTTGCCATCGACACCCCCACGAACGCCGTGCCGAAGTCATAGCCTGGCTTGTCCGGCAGCGCCGCGTGGATCGCATGGCTGCCCAGTGCCCCCATCAGCAGCGTATAGCCGTCGGGTGCCGACTTCGCCACGTATTCCGCCCCGATCTCGCCGCCCGCGCCCGCCTTGTTTTCCACCACCACGCTTTGCCCGAGAAAGTCGCCTAGCTGCTGCGCATAGATGCGCGCCGCCGCGTCGGTCGCGCCGCCTGGCGGAAACGGCACCACCATGCGTACGGGCTTGTTCGGCCAGGACTGTGCCAGCACTGGGGCTGCGACCGTCAGCGACAGCGTGGCCGCCGCCGCAATGCGCCAAAAACGTTTCATCCGAGTCTCCTTGGTGGGGCAGGGCCGTCACGCGTGGCGCGGATGCGCGATGAAACGCCGCGGTCCTTTTATGAATCCTGAATATTAGGATTTGATTTTCAACAAATGGTTTACCAAGAATTCCACACGGTGCTATGCTGGTCAACAATTAAGCACCTTACCTAGGGATTGCTCTAGGAAATGCCACTCGGTCGCGCCGCCACGCCAGGTAGCATGCCAGGCACCATGGTGCCGCTATATAATTTTTTTCCAATCCTAAATATTGAATTTTTATAACGAGAGGTCGACATGACTCCTAGCTCGGCATTGGCCGGCATTACCGTGCTTGAGATCTGCAACGTGGCGGCCGGGCCGTTCTGCGGCATGCTGCTGGCGGACATGGGCGCCGACGTGATCAAGCTGGAAAACCCCGAAGGCGGCGATACCTTGCGCAGCTGGCCGCCGCTTAGCCAGGGCTACAGCGAGAACTTCGCCTCGCTCAACCGCAACAAGCGGTCCGTCACCCTGAACCTGAAAGATCCCGCCGACCTGGCGCTCGCGCGCGAACTGGCCCTGAGCGTCGACGTGCTCATCGAAAACAACCGCCCCGGCGTCATGGACCGCCTGGGCCTGGGCTACGCTGCGCTGCGCGAAGCCAACCCGCGCCTGGTGTATTGCTCGATCTCGGCCTACGGCCAGTCTGGCCCGCGCGCGCAGGAAGGCGGCTTCGACCTGACCATCCAGGCCATGAGCGGCCTGATGAGCGTCACCGGCGAAGCCGGCGGCGAACCCGTCAAGTGCGGCGTGCCGGTAGCCGATTTCTCGGCCGGCCTGTATGGCGCCTTTGCCATTGCCTCTGCGCTGCGCGCCGCCCAGGCCAGCGGCCAGGGCACCCATATCGACGTGCCGATGCTGGGCGCCACGCTCGGCATCGCCGCGCTGCAGACGTCCGAGTTCTTCGGCAGCGGCCGCGATCCGGTCAAGCTGGGTTCGGCGCATCCGCGCAACGCGCCCTACCAGGCGTTTCGCTGCAAGGGCGGCTACTTCGGCATGGCGGCCGGCAACAACGCTTTGTGGAAGGGCGTCTGCGTCACCGTGGGTCGCGAAGACCTGCTGGCCGATCCGCGCTTTACCGATACCAGCGCCCGCGCCCGCAACCAGGATGCCCTGCGCGACATGCTCGAAGTTCTCTTCGCCGCCGACGATGCCCCCACCTGGCTGGCGCGTTTTCGCGCCGCGGGCGTGCCGTGCGCGCCCATCAACACCTATTCCGAAGTGCTGGCCGATCCGCAGGTCGAACACATGGGCTGGGTGCAGCCGGTCGACCTGCCCAACGGCGTGCGTACCCGTACCTTCGGCCTGCCGGTGCGCTTTGACGGTCAGACCACCGCGCTGCGGCGTGCGCCGCCTGCGCTGGGCGAACACAACGACGAAGTGCTGGGCGCGCTGCGCAAGAAAGGGGTGGCGGCATGAGCGCGGCGCTGCGTATCGAGACCCGCGGTGCAGTGCACGCGCTGACGCTGGCCCGCCCTGAAAAAATGAATGCCCTGTCGGCCGAGTTGGTCGAGGCGTTGATTGCGGCCATGGACGATGCCGCTGCGCAAGGCGCCCAGGTGATCGTGCTGCGCGGCGAAGGCCGCAACTTCAGCGCCGGCTTTGATTTCGGCGACTGGGAAAGCCAGAGCGAAGGCGACCTGCTGCTGCGCTTCGTGCGCATCGAAACCTTGCTGCAGCGCGTGGCGGCCTCGCCTTGCCTGACGGTGGGCCTGGCGCACGGGCGCAACTTCGGCGCGGGCGTGGACCTGTTCGGCGCCTGCAAATGGCGCGTCAGCGCACCCGACGCCAGCTTTCGCATGCCGGGCCTGAAATTCGGGCTGGTGCTGGGCACGCGCCGCTTTGGCGCGCTGGTCGGCGCCGAGCGCGCCCGCACGATCCTGGAGCAGGCCAGCACCTTCAGCGCCGACGAGGCGCTGCGCGATGGCTTTGCCAGCCGCCTGGCGGCGCAGGACGAATGGCCCGAGGTCGAGCGCGAGGCCGAAGACACGGCCAAGGCGCTTACCGCTGCCAGCCGCACGCAACTGTATGCCGCGCTGTCGGCCGAGCAGCCCGACACCGACCTGGCCCGGTTGGTGCGGTCCGCGGCCGAGCCGGGCCTGAAGGCGCGGGTCGCGGCCTACCTGCGGGCGCGTTAGCGAGCCAGCAAGCAGCCCCCCCGGCGCCACCATAAAAAATTCGAGGAGACAGCATGGGTTCGGGATTCAACCAGAAAGACAAGCAGCGCACGCTGGCGGAGCTGGCGACATTGGTGCCAAACGGGGCATCCATTGCCCTGGGCGGCAGCTTCCTGCACCGCGGGCCGTTCGCGTTCGTGCGTGAACTGATCCGCCAGGGACGGCGCGACCTGGAACTGGTCAAGCAGTCGCCCGGCTACGACGTGGACATCCTGTGCCGCGCCGGGGCGCTGAAGAAAGTGCGGGCGGGCATCGTGGCCATGGAAGGCAATTTCGGCCTGGCGCCGTGGTATCGCAAGGCGATCGAGCAGGGCGAGGTCGAACTCGAAGAGCACGCCTGCGCCAGCCTGACCGCGGGGCTGCGGGCGGCGGCCTTTGGCGTGCCGTTCCAGCCTTGCGGCGGCCTGCATGGCAGCGACCTGCCGCAGCTCAATGGCTGGCACTGCCTGGACGACCCCTACGGCAGCGGCCAGAAGACCTGGGTGGTGCCGGCGGTGCGGCCGGACTTCGCGGTGATCCAGGCGTCTGAGGTGGATGCGCTGGGCAACGTGCGCGTGCATGGCACCGCGCACTGGGACCGCATCATGTCGCGCGCCGCGGGCAGTGTGCTGGTGGTGGCCGAAAAGCTCGTGGACAGCGCCGTGTTCGAGGCGCAGCCCGAGGCCACGCTGGTGCCGTACTTCATGGTGCAGGCGTTTACGGTGCTGCCGCGTTCGGCGTGGCCGGGCTCTTGTTGGCCGGATTACGCCATCGATTATCCGGCAGTGGAGGCCTACATGGACAAGCAGGGCGACCTGGCGGCCCACCTGGCCGCGGCGCCTGAAGCGGGAGCGGCACATGGCTGAGCAATGGTCTGGTTTTTCGTATGTGGTGACGAACCTGGCGCGCTTCATCCGCCCCGACGAGATCACCTTCAGCGGCGTCAATTCCACGATGCCGATGCTGGCCTGCCTGCTGGCCAAGCGCGCCTACGACTGGGACTTCGTCTACATCAACGTCGCGGGCGGCGTGAACCCGCGGCCGTCGCACATTCCGCTGTCGAGCTCCGATCCGGTGCTGGCGGAACATACCGCGTCGATCTTCGCCAATGAAGATTTCTACGACCTGTGCACGCGTGGCCGCATGGACCTGACGTTTCTGGGCGCGGCGCAGATCGACGGCGCCGGCTGCGCCAACAATTCATCCATTGGCGACTGGCATGCACCCAAGGTGCGTCTGCCCGGCGGGGGCGGCGGCGCGGTGATGCTGCCGACCGCGCGGCGGGCCTGCACCTGGCGCACCGAGCATTCGCGCCGCGCCTTTGTGGAGAAGCTGGACTTCATGACGTCGTGGGGGGGATTTCACGGCGTGGTGACGCCGATCGCGGTGTTCGTCAAACGCGACGGCCGGCTGGCGTTGCAGTCGTGGCATCCCGAATCCAGCCTGTCGGAAGTGCGGGAGCGCACCGGGTTCGTGTTCGACGCGACCGGCGCCGAGCCCACGCCGCCGCCGACCGAGGCCGAGGCCCGCGCGCTGCGCGAGCTGGATGCCGACGGCCAATTCGAACGCGATGCGGCGGTGGCGCTGCGCTGAAGCGGGGCGCCCGCCGCCCGTCGTCGCGGCTGGCGGCGGCGCCAGGCCTTACTGAAAGGAACGTTGATGCTGAGCGATACCGACACCACCGTGACGGCAGCCGGCGCGCGCCTGTGGGCGCAGCCTGACTGGGCGACGCGCCCCGCCATCCTGGCGGCCGACGATGTGCTGACCTACGGCGAACTGCACCGGCGGGTCGGCGTGGCTGCCGCGGCCTTGCAGGCCGCAGGCGTGCAGCCTGGGGACTATGTCGCGGTGGCGATGGAACGGTCGCCCGCCCAACTGGTGGCGATACTCGGCGTGATGGGGGCAGGGGCTTGTCCCTGCCCGCTGGAGCCCCGCCTGGCGCACGCCGAAACCGCGCGCCGCGTGGTGGCGGTGGGGCTGGCGTGGATGCTGTTCGATGACGGCCATGCCGCGACCGCGCAGGCCTGCGGCCTGGCGCCAGCGCGGTGCTTGCCGGCGCGGGAACTGGCGCGTGGCGATTCCGCCTGGCCGCGCCTGCCGCGCGGTGCGCGCGACCCGGGCCTGTTGCTGTTCACTTCGGGCAGCACCGGCCATCCCAAGGGCGTGCTGCTCAGCCACGGCGGCGTGATGAACAACGCGCGCGGCGTGCTGGCGCATACGGGGCTGACGCCAGCCGACCGCTTGCTGCATGTGATGCCGCTGCACCATACCAACGCGCTGAACAACCAGGTGTTCGCGCCCTTGCTGGCCGGGGCCTGCGTGGTCCTGGCCGGGCGCTTTCGGGCCGAGGACATGCCGGCCTTGCTGCGCACATGGCGGCCCACGGTCATCACGGGCGTGCCCACCATGTATGCCCGCATGCTGGACCTGGCGTTCGAACCGGACAGCCTGGCCGGATTGCGTTTCGCGCGTTGCGGCTCGGCGCCGATTACCGAGGCGTTGCATCGGCGCATCGAGGCGTTCCTGGGGTGCCCGCTGATCGTGTCGTACGGCTTGTCGGAAGCCACCTGCACGTCCACCATGAACCCGCCGGATGCGCGCCGCGTGGGGACGGTGGGCACCGTGCTGGCGGGCCAGCGCGTGACGCTGCGCCTGCCGGATGGGCGCGAAGCGCCGGCCGGGGGCGAAGGGGAGATCTGCATCGAAGGCGACAGCCTGATGCTGGGCTACCTGGGCGTGGAAGCCGGGCCGGCCGGGTTGGCGCCCGCGCGGCTGGCAACGGGCGACCTGGGCCGGTTCGATGCCGAGGGCTACCTCACCATCACCGGCCGCATCAAGGACGTGATCATCCGGGGCGGCGAGAATATTTCGCCCGCCCTGATCGAAGGCGTGGTGACGGCGATGCCCGGCGTGGCCGCCTGCTGCGTGGTCGGCGCGCCGGACGAGGACCTGGGCGAGGTGCCGGTGGCCTTCGTGCAGCGGGCGGTGGCCGTGGACGCCCCGCAAGACGCCGCCGTGCGCGCCGAGGTGCTGGCGCGGTTGGGCCGCATCTACGTGCCCAAGGACGTGTGGTGGGTGGACCGGCTGCCCGAGAATGCGGTGGGCAAGGTGGATCGCAAGGCGCTGGCCCGGCAGGTGGCGGGGCAGGTCGGGGGCGCCTGAACGGCGGGCCTTGTCAGCGCGACGAGGAATCGGCGCGCAGTCGCGCCAGTTCGGCGGAAAGCTCGGCTACCAGGGCTTCGGCGCGGGCCAGCGGGTCGGGCGTTGCGCCAGGCGTCGGCGGGGCGGTTGACCCCGCATGGGCGACCCGCGCATGGGCGGCCCCTGCATGGACAGACCCACTTCGGGCCGACCATTCCTGCAACCGTGGCTGTACGCTTTCGTGGGCCACGCTCACGTCCACGTCGAACACCAGCTTTTCGGCCCGATGCCAGGTGGTGAACCATTCCAGCGGCTGGCCGTGCTGGTCCATGCCCTGGCCTTCCAGCATCAGCAGCGGCGTGCCGGACTGGGTGTCCAGCAGCTTGGCCAAGGTCGCGTCGGCGGCGACGGCGCGGATCTGGTTGCGGCCCGCGCCGGGGCGCAGGCCGAAGCGCTGGGTCAGCACACCATGCAGCGAAGCATCGGCCAGGTCTTGTCCGCGCAGGCCGGGCACGGCGGCGGCGGGCAGCCAGGTGCGCACATAGGCCAGCGGCGCCTCGGCCACGTGGCGCAGCCGTTCCAGCAGCAGCAGGTCGGCCGTGCCGAAGAAATCGGCCACGGCCTGGGGCGGTTCACCTGCGCCGAACGCCAGCACGCGGGTCTTGAGCGCCACGCCGGACTGGGCGAATTGCTCGTACAGGCCGGTGGACCGCTGCACCAGCCGGCGATGTTCCTGCGGCGCCGCTACCACGGCGGGGCGGCCCGCTTCGCGCTGGATCAGGCCTTCGGCCGCCAGCGCCGACAAGGCTTGCCGCACCACGCTGCGCGCCACGCCAAAGCGCTCGCACAACGCGGCCTCGCTGGGCAGCAGGGCGCCGGCATCGAGCTTGCGGGTGCGGATGTCGCCACGCAGCAGCGCGGCCATCTGGGCATGCAGCGGCACGTCGCCCGAGCGGTCGAGCGTGGGCAAATCGTCAGCGGTGGCGGGCGCCATGGAATCAACCTCCTGTTTGAGCCCGCGCAGTTTCCCATACATGCGTCCAGCCCGGGGCCAGATGCGCGGCGCGCTCGGCGGCCAGGATCAGACTGTCTTCGCGGGCAATGCCCTGGCCCGCGATGTCGAACGCGGTGCCGTGGTCCACGGACACGCGTACCACCGGCAGGCCGACGGTGATGTTAACGCCATCGTCGCCATACACGGCCTTGAAGGGCGCATGGCCCTGGTCGTGGTAACAGGCGATCACGAACTGCCATTTGCCGCGCACGGCCTGCGGGAACAGGGCGTCGGCCGGAATCGGGCCGGCGGCCAGGATGCCGGCGGCGTTGGCTTCGGCCACGGCGGGCGCCAGGATGTCGGCGTCTTCGCTGCCGAAGATGCCGTTTTCACCGGCGTGCGGGTTCAGGCCGGAGACGGCCACGGGCTGGTCGCCGCGCCCCAGGGCCTTGGCGAACGAACCGGCCAGGCGCAGCACCGCGCGCATGCGGGCCGGCGTCAGGTCGTCGATGGCCTGGCGCAGCGATACGTGTGTGGTGGCGTGGAAGATGTAGAGGTCGCCGGCCGACAGCACCAGCGAGAAGGTCTTGACGCCGAATTCATGGGCCAGCAGCTCGGTGTGGCCTGGCCACTTGTGGCCGGCGGCGTGCATGGCCGCCTTGTTCAGCGGCGCGGTGACGATGCCGTCGACCTCGCCGGCCCGCGCCAGCGCGCAGGCGGTGGTGACAAAGCGCACCGAACCGTCTCCGGCCGCGGCGCTGATCTCGCCCAGCTTCACGTCGGCCAGCGACGGGCCGGCTTGCAGCACGTCGATCGTGCCCGGCGTGTTGGTGGCGTCCGCGGGGCGTTCCACGCGGCGCACGATGGCGGGGTCACCGCCCAGGCGGCGCACGGCGTTGGCCATGACGTCCACGTCGCCGACCACCACCAGGCGTGCCTTCTGGCGCAGTGCGTCGTGGCCCATCAGCATCTTGGCCGTGATCTCGGGCCCGATGCCCGCCACGTCGCCCAGAGTCACAGCCAGCAGCGGCGGATTGCGGGGAGGGGTTTGTGTCATCGCGAAAATCTCCTGTCGCGGATCGCGCGGACGGCGCGAACCAGTACGTCTTCGGTGCCAAAGCCGCCGGCCTTGGTCACCACGGGCAGGCCTGCGGCCGTGCCCCCGGTCAGCGTGCCCAGGGGCACGCCGCCCATCACTTCATCCACCAGGGCGATGCCGCTGGCACCCAGCGCCAGCAACACCTGGCGGGCGCCGTCGCCGCCGGTGGCCACCACGCCCGCGGCGCGCGAGGCGCCGATGGCCTGCGCGGCCAGCGAGCCCAGGCGCTCGGCCACGGTTTCGGAATCGAGCCCGTCGCGCTGGCCTTCAGGGGCCAGCAGCAACAGGGTGCCGGCTTCGCGCGCGCCGTCCTTGGCGTGGGCGTCCAGCAGCGGTTGGCTCCAGGCCTGCCAGGCGGCGTCGTCGGCAAGCGCCCCCAGGCCAGGCGCCCAGGTGTGGGCGCCGGCCGCCTGCAGCGCGGCGGCCTGGGCGCGCGCGGCGCTGTGTTGCGAGGTCACCACCACGACCACCGCGGCGCTCTGGTCGGCGCCGGCCCAGACGCGGGCCAGCGGCACGGCCAGGCCGCCCGCGCCCACGGGCAGCGCGCGGTCGCCCAGCAGGGCGATGGCGCGGGCCAGTCGTTCCAGGTCGGCGTCGTCGCGCGCATCCACCACCACGGTATGGCCGGCCTGTTCGATGCGGGCGGCCAACGATTCGGGCGTTTCATCGCCTTGCGCCGCGAGGTGGGCGCAACCCAGCAGCGTCGGCACGTGGCTTTCGGTGACGGGGGTGACCGGGTCGGTGGCGGCAGACGTTTCGGTGACCGGCTTGCCGTTGACCTTGAGCACGCCGTCTTCCAGCGTGCGGCCGGTGGCGGGAAACGCCGGGCAGATCACCGCGATGGCATCGCCGCGCCAGGCGCCGCGGGCCGCGTCGATCTCGGCCTTGAAGGCGCCGCGCAGCGTGGAATCCACTTTCTTGTACAGCCGCGTCACGCCCGCGGCACGCAGCCGTTCGACGTTATGGCGGATCACGTTGCCGGCCTCGGCCGCCGGCAGCGCGCGGCTGTGCGTGGTGACGGCCAGCACTTCGACGTCGTCCGAGGCCGGCCCGGCCAGGGCCGCGTCGGCGCCGTCGATCGACAGATGCGTGTTCCAGCCGGCGCGCACGAACTGCACGGCGGTATCGCCCGAACCGGTCAGGTCGTCGGCGACGATGGCGATCGTGGGTTTCACAACGCCTCTCCGCGCGCTTCGCGCAGGCTGGGGGCCGGCACGTCGTCGTCGACGTTCGCGGGTTTGAGTTCACCGGCGCGCTTCAGGAAGTACGAGGCGAGGATCGGCGCCAGGATCGAACTGATCAGCACGCAGGCGGCGACCTGCGCGGTGGCGGTCGACACGTATTGCTGGAAGTTGGGGTCGGCCGCGGCCACCACGGCGGGCGTGGCGATGGCGTTGCCGGCGGTGGTGCCGGCCGCAAAGCCCAGGCCGCTCTTGCCGCCGCGGCGCAGGATCAGGCGATAGCCCAGGTAGACCAGGCCGCCGGTGATGGGGCTGATGAGCAGGCCCAGGATCAGGCCGCTGATGCCGCCGCTGACCACGGCGCCCAGGTTGATGCCGGTGCCCAGCGCAAAGGCGAAGAACGGAATGACGATGTTGGGCACGGGCTTGAGCACGTCGCGCCACTTGGGGTCCAGGTTGCCGACCACCACGCCCAGCAGGAAGGGCACCAGCGCGGCGACCAGGGCGATCATCGGAATGTCGGCCAGGCCAGACGCGCCCAGGAACAGCAGGCTGAAGAAGGGGCCGTCGTTGATGGCGCTGGCGACATAGGCGCCGCGATCACGCGCGTCGCCATACTGGCCGGTGTAGGCCAGCCACAGGCCGCCGTTGCTGTTGTCGAACGCGGCCAGCATCGCCAGGATGGAGATGCCCAGCACGCCGTCCAGGCCCACGTAGCTGCCCAGGATGATGATGAGGGTGGCGGGCACCAGCGTCTTCATCAGCAGGATGGTGCCGGCGGTGGCCAGGATCGGGCCGCCGGTGCGGGTGTTGACCTGGGTGCCGGTGGCGAAGATCAACAGGGCGATCAGGGGCAGGGCGCTGTTCTTGAACAGCGCGGTCGTGAAGCCGCCGATGGCCAGCGCGTCGGGCGCGAAGGTGCCGATCAGCGATCCCAGGATCAGCGGCACCAGCATCAGGCCGCCAGGGATTTTCTGCATCGTGCCAAAGAAAGGCGAGCGGGTGGATTCGGTCGTCACAATCGGAGTCTCCAGGAGGGATATTCTGGGGCGCAGACGTTCGTACGCGCGTCTGTCGGGGTTGAAAACCGACAGTGTACACCTGTACGTACATGTTGTACGTACAGGTTATCCCCAGGGGTTCGGCCCCCGGCCGGGCAGACTCAATCCAGCCCCACGAAGCCGCCCGTCTGGTGGCTCCAGAGCCGTGCGTACAGCCCGCCCTGGGCGACCAGGCCGGCGTGGGTGCCGGATTCGACGATCTTGCCGTGGTCCAGCACCACGAGGCGATCCATGCGGGCGATGGTGGACAGGCGGTGCGCGATCGCGATGACGGTCTTGCCCTGCATCAGCGTTTCCAGGCTTTCCTGGATGGCGGCTTCGACCTCGGAATCCAGCGCCGAGGTGGCCTCGTCCAGGATCAGGATGGGCGCGTCCTTGAGCAGCACGCGGGCAATGGCGATGCGCTGGCGCTGGCCGCCCGACAGCTTCACGCCGCGTTCGCCGACATGCGCATCCAGGCCGCGGCGGCCATCGCCGTCGACCAGGGCGCCGATGAATTCGTCGGCGCGGGCGCGGCGGATGGCGTCCAGCAGCTGGGCTTCGGTGGCGCCGGGCCGGCCGTACAGCAGGTTGTCGCGGATGGACCGGTGCAGCAGCGAGGTGTCCTGCGTGACCACGCCGATCTGCGAGCGCAGGCTGGCCTGGGTGACGTGGGCGATGTCCTGGCCGTCGATGAGAATGCGGCCGCCTTCCAGGTCATACAGGCGCAGCAGCACGTTGACCAGGGTGGACTTGCCGGCGCCGGACGGGCCGATCAGGCCGATCTTCTCGCCTGCGCGCACCGTCAGGTCCAGGTGCGAAATGATCTCGCGGCCGCTGCCGTAGTGGAACGACATGTCGTCAAAGCGCACCTCTCCCCGGGTGATGCGCAGCGGCTGCGCATCGGGCGCGTCCAGCACCTGGCGCGGCTGCGAGATGGTCGCCAGGCCGTCCTGCACCATGCCGACGTTTTCCGAAATGCCGTTGACCTCCCACATGATCCAGGCCGACATGTTGTTGATGCGGATCACCAGGCCCAGGGCCAGCGTGATGGCGCCCAGGCTGATGCTGCCGATGCTCCAGAGCCATAGCGCCAGGCCGGCGGTGCTGACGATCAGCACGCCGTTGAGCGTGTTGATGGACACGTCCATTGCCGTGATGACGCGGGTCGACAGGCGCTGTTTTTCCGTCTGCTCGGTCATGGCCTGGCGGGCGTAGTCCTCTTCCTGGCGGGTATGGGCGAACAGCTTGAGCGTGGAGATATTGGTGTAGCCGTCGACGATGCGGCCCATCAGCTTGGAACGGGCTTCCGAGGCGATCACGGCGCGCGCCTGCATGCGCGGCACGAAGTAGGCCAGCATGCAGCAGTAGATGGCGATCCACAGCACCAGCGGGATGACCAGGCGCCAGTCGGCCTCGGCGAACAGGTACAGCGCGCTGGCCGCGTACAGGATCACGTGCCACAGGGCGTCCACCGACTGCACGGCGGAATCGCGCAGCGAATAGCCGGTTTGCAGCACCCGGTTGGCGACCCGGCCGGCGAAGTCGTTGTGAAAGAACGCCAAACCCTGGTTCAGCACGTAGCGGTGGTTCTGCCAGCGCACCAGCGTGGTCAGGCTGGGCGAGATGGTCTGGTGCGACAGCAGGTCGTGCAGGCCGATGGACAGGGGCCGCAGCACGATCACCACGAACGCCATCCACGCCAGCGTGTAGGCGTGTTCGCGGAAGAAATCGGCCGGCGCCGTGTGCTGCGCCATGTCCACCAGATCGGCCAGGAAACTGAACAGCGCCACTTCCACCAGGGCACCGGCCAGGCCGACCAGCAGCAGCACGGCAAAAATGGGCCAGACCTGAAGCAGGTAATAGGCATAGAACCGCAGGACCCGCCCCGGCGGCGTGACGTCGGGGGCGTCGCGGAACGGGTCGATCAGGTTCTCGAAGTAGCGGAAAACGGGATTCGGTTTGTCGCCGGGCATGGCAGGTCCGTAAGAGGAGGCCGGCCAAGCGTATCAGGGAAACCCCTTAAAAATAAAGGCGTCCCGCGCCGTCAGGTGTATTGCGCGCGCCGTGTTCCGCCTTCGCGCCGGCTGGCCTTCTCGGCCACGATGTTGTCTTGCGCCATGCGTCGGCCGCGTTGCTCGATGCGGGCCAGCAGGTCGCGCAGTTGCGCCACTTCGGCGGCGTCCAGGTCTTGCACCAGGAGGTCGTTCAGGTGCAGCACTTCGGGCAGCAGGGCGCGGTAGCGGTTCAGGCCATGTTCGGTGGCCTCGATGCGCACCACCCGGCGGTCGGCGCTGTCGGGCAGGCGCCGCAGCCAGCCTTTTTCGCACAGCGCGCCCAGCGTGCGCGAGGTGCGCGCCAGATCCAGCTTGGCGGCCGCCGCCAGCTCGGCCGACGTCATGATGCCGCCTTCCACCGCACAGGCCAACAGGCGCCATTCGCGCCGGGTGATGCCGAAGCGGCCCTCGCACAGGCGCACGAAAACAGGGTTGGATTGCGACCAGGCCTGATAGAGCCGGTACATCAGCATCTCGGCCAGCGGGTGTTCGATGGGTTCTCGAGGGGTCATATCGTTATGCCAGGTACTGGATTAGATCAAGCAATCTTCGCGGCGCTACAGTCGTCTCGCCTGTCTACGGGCCGGTTGACACTACAAGAACCATAACCGACAGCGCAGCCGCTGTCGCCAAGGAGATTACCGTGCGTAAATGGATATCCGGCGCCGCGTTCGCGGCGTTTGCGGCGGTTGCCGCCGCCCCGGCCTGTGCCCAGTCCGCGCCGCTGGACGGCGCCCTGACCATCGTGGTGGGCTACCCGCCTGGCGGCAGTTCCGACCGCATCGCGCGGCTGGTGGCCGACCGCCTGAAAGACCGCCTGGGCGTGACGGTGGTGGTGGAAAACAAGACCGGCGCCGGCGGGCGCATCGCGGCCCAGGGGCTGCATGCCCTGGCCGCCCGCCAGAACGTGCTGATGCTGGCCAATCCCGCGGTGATGGTGGTGGCGCCGCTGGTCTACGCCGAACCCGGCTACGACGCGCGCCGTGATTTCAAGCCGGTGTCGCTGGTCAGCCGCTACAAGTTCGCGCTGGCGGTGCCGGCCAGCTCGTCCATCCGCGACGTGGCGGGACTGCGCCAGTGGCTGCAGGAACATCCGCGCCAGTTCACGGTAGGCGTGCCGGCTACCGGCAGCCTGCCGCATTTCTTTGCACTGATGCTGGGCCGCGAGATCGGGCAGGAGCCCGAGGTGGTCGGCTACCGGGGCTCCGCGCCGCTGATTTCCGAGTTGATCGGCGGCATCCTGCCGCAGGCGGTCGACACGCTGGACACGCTGCTGCCGCAGCATCGCGCCGGCAAGATCCGCATCCTGGCGACCTCGGGCGACGCGCGCGACGCCGACCTGGCCGACGTGCCGACCTTTCGCGAAGCGGGGGTGAACCTGGCGGCCGACGGCTGGAATGCGTTCTTCGCGTCATCGTCGATGGCGCCGGCCAAGGCCGAGCGCCTGGGCGCGGATATCGCCGCGCTGATGCGCGAACCGGCCATGCAGCAGGCGGTGCGCGAGTCGTACCTGGAACCCGTGTCGGCCGATGTGGCCGCCACCACGGGCGAACTTGACGCCTATCGCAAGCAATGGGAGCCGGTGGTGCGGGCCTCCGGCTTCACGGCCACCCAATAGGAGCAGACCCCGATGAGCACGGTGCAGAATGTGTTGTTCATCATGGCCGACCAGCTGCGGGCCGACCACCTGAGCTGCTATGGCCATCCCTACCTGAAAACCCCCAGCCTGGATGCCCTGGCGGCGCGCGGCGCGCGCTTTGACCGGGCATTCGTCAACTCGGGCGTGTGCGGGCCGTCGCGCATGAGCTACTACACGGGCCGCTACCCGTCGCGTCACGGCGCGACCTGGAACCGGGTGCCGCTGTCCATCAACGAGATCACGCTGGGCGAGTACCTGGACGGCCAGGGGCGTGACCTGGTGCTGGCGGGCAAGACCCACGTCATCCCCGACCGGGCCGGCATGGAACGCCTGTCCATCGACGGCGGCTCGGAACTGGGCGCGCTGCTGTCGCGCGGCGGCTTCATCGAAGCGGACCGCTACGACGGCCATCACGAACCCGGCAAGGAAAGCGGCTACCCCGCCTTCCTGCGCAGCCAGGGCTACGACAGCCCCGACCCCTGGACCGACTACGTCATCGCCGGGGTCGACGCGCATGGCCGTATGGCCAGCGGCTGGAACATGCGCAACGTGCACCTGCCGGCGCGCGTGGCCGAGCCGCATTCCGAAACCGCCTACATGACCGACCAGGCGCTGGACTTCATGAAGCGCCGCGGCGATCAACCCTGGGTGCTGCACCTGAGCTATGTGAAGCCGCACTGGCCCTACATGGCGCCAGCGCCTTACCACGCGCGCTACACGGCGGACCAATGCCTGCCGGTGCGCCGCAACCGCGAGGAACTGGCCAACGCGCATCCCGTGGTGGCGGCCTACCGGCAGCACGAGGAAAGCGTCAGCTTCTCGACCGACGAATGCGTGCGGGTGGTGCGGCCCGCCTACCAGGGGCTGATCCGCCAGTTGGACGATCACCTGGGCCGGCTGTTCGACTACATGGAAGGCGCCGGGCTGATGCAGAACACGCTGATCGTGTTCACGGCCGACCACGGCGATTTCCTGGGCGACCACTGGCTGGGCGAAAAGGAACTGTTCTACGACACCGTGCAGCGGGTGCCGTTCATCGTGATGGACCCGTCGGCCGCGGCCGATGCCACCCGCGGCCAGGCGCTGGCCGACATGGTGGAAAGCGTGGATCTGGTGCCGACGGTGCTGCGCGCGCTGGACGTGGAGCGGCCCTGGCACCGCCTGGAAGGGCGCGATTTGCAGTCGGTGCTGCACGGCCGCGCGGCCGACGAGCCCTGGCGCGACTGCGTGTTCTCGGAGCTGGATTACAGCTTTCGCCAGGCGCGGCTGCTGCGCGGCAAGACGCCGCAGAACGCGCGTGCCTGGTCCGTGCGCACCGACCGCTGGCGCTACGTGCATTGGCTGGACGAGCCCGAACAACTGTACGACCTGCACGCGGACCCCGATGAGTTCCAGGACCTGGGCACCAGCAGCGCCCATGCCGCGGTGCGTGCAGAATTGCGCCAGCGCCTGCTGGACTGGATGCTGCGCGGCAAGCGCCGCACCACGATGGCCGACGACGCGGTCGAACGCGGCACCAACGCGCACAAGCGCGCCGGGGTGTTCTTCGGGCAGTGGTAAAAGGGCTGTCGCCAGGCTGCAGCCTGGCGACAGCACCCACGCCGGCGGCTAGGCGCCGGCCGTGTCCTTTTGCGGCTGGGCGGCCGGCTTGAGCTCGCGCCGCAGGATCTTGCCCACGTTGGTGCGCGGCAGGTCGTCGCGGAACTCGACGTAGCGAGGCACCTTGTAGCCGGTGAGCTGGCTGCGGCAATGCGCGATCAGCGTCTCGGCATCCAGGTTGGGGTCCTTGCGGATCACGTACAGCTTGACGGCCTCGCCCGAGCGTTCGTCGGGCACGCCGATGGCCGCCACTTCGCGCACGCCGGGGTGCAGCGCGGCCACGTCCTCGACCTCGTTGGGATAGACGTTGAAGCCCGACACCAGGATCATGTCTTTCTTGCGGTCGATCAAGTAGACGTAGCCGGTTTCGTCGACATAGCCGATGTCACCGGTGCGCAGGAAGCCGTCGGGGTACATCACCAGCGCGGTCTCGTCGGGCCGGTTCCAGTAGCCCTGCGTGACCTGCGGGCCGCGCACGCAGATCTCGCCCGCTTCGCCCACCGCCAGTTCCTGGCCGTCGTCGTTGCGGATGGACAGATCGGTGGACGGCACCGGCAGGCCGATGGACCCCGTGAAAACCTGCACGTCCAGCGGGTTGATGGTCACGGCCGGCGAGGTTTCGGTCAGGCCATAGGCCTGCGCCAGCGACTTGCCGGTGACGGCCAGCCAGCGGTCCGCCACGGCACGCTGCACGGCCATGCCGCCGCCCATCGTCAGCCGCAGCCGCGAAAAATCCAGCTTGGCGAATTCAGGGTTGTTCAGCAGCGCGTTGAACAGCGTGTTCACGCCCGTGAAGGCGCTGAACGGCACCTTGGCCATTTCCTTGACCAGCCCGGGAATGTCGCGCGGATTGATGATGAGCAGGTTGCTGGCGCCGATCTTCATGAAGGTCAGGCAGTTCGCCGTCAACGCGAAGATATGGTAGAGCGGCAGTGCGGTGACGATGCATTCCTGTCCTTCCTTGACCAGCGGGCGTACCCACGTATAGGCCTGGGTGACGTTGGCCGCCAGGTTGCCGTGCGTGAGCATGGCCGCCTTGGCCACGCCGGTGGTGCCGCCGGTGTATTGCAGGCAGGCCAGGTCGTCCTGCGTCAAGGCCACTTCGCTGAACGGCGCATCGTGGCCGGCGCGCAGCGCGTCGCCCAGCCGCAGCGCATCGGGAATCGACCAGGCGGGCACCATGCGTTTCACGCGGCGCACCACGAAGTCGACCAGCCGGCCCTTGACGGGGCCCAGCAGCTCGCCGATGGAGGTGACCAATACGCGTTCGATCGCGGTGTTGGGCAAGGCCTTTTGCAGCGTGGCGGCGAAGTTGTCGGCCACCACGATGGCGCGCGCGCCCGAGTCGGCCAGTTGATGTTCCAGTTCATGCGCCGTGTACAGCGGGTTGCAGTTGACCACGATGCAGCCGGCGCGCAGCGCGCCGAACAGGCAGACCGGATACTGCAGCAGGTTGGGCATCATCAACGCCACGCGGTCACCCTTGCGCAGCCCGTTGGCATGCAGCCAGGCGGCGAAGTCGCGGGTCAGTCGGTCCAGTTCGGCGTAGGACAGCGACTTGCCCATGCTGAGGTACGCGGTCTTGTCGGCGAACCGCCGGCAGCTGTCACGGGCGATCGACACCAGCGTGGCCGCCGGGTCCAGGTCGATCTCCGCGGGCACGCCCGGGGGGTAGCTCTTTTGCCAGATTCGTTCCATCTTTACGGAGTTCCCAGTAGGGCTTTCTTCAGGGAAGACTGTGCCGGGTTGTCGCCCAGCCAGACCCGCAGCAGCGCGCGGGCGAAGGCGGGGTCGTCGATGCGGCCGCGCTGCTTGCCATTGTCGGTGACCGTGACGCCGCGCGCATCGAAATCCAGGTCGATGACGTCGCCTTCACGGGCCGAGCCGATCTCGGCCATCAGCGCCGACAGGCGGTCGGCGTGCACCTGCAGGGCGGCGCGTTCCGCTTTGTGGGTATTGTCGTTCAATCCATCCTGCAATGCGGCGTCCAGGCTCTTGCTGTCGACATCGCGCAAGAGTTGCAGCCGCATGCGGCGCGGTTCATTGCTGTTGATCAAGGTCGCGGCGTCCTGGCTCTTGGCGCTGGCGTACAGCGCCGCCACGTAGACCTTGACCACGAACTTGGTACGTAGACCCGCGCCGTTCAGCACCAGCGTGTGGCCGCCTTCGGACAATTGTTCCGGCACGCGCACGCCGGCCACTTCCATGTCGGCGGCCAGCGCCGGGGCGCCTGCCAGGCAGGCGGCCAGAATAAGGCTCAGGGCGGTGGCTCGCCCTCCAGGGATGCAACGCATGTGTCTCCTCCAGTCGTTTTCTGCTTGTAGTACTTCTTGTCGGCGATGTAGATCGTGCGTTCCACGACGGCGTAGACGACGCCGTCCTTGTCCTTCAATTCCACGGTGTACGTCCGGGTGGTCTCGTGGTCCTGCGCAAGAATCCTGCGTATGTCCGCGATTTCTCCCGGCGGCAGCCGGAAGTCCACGTACAGCGTGGTGTAGGCGGGCTTGCGGTAGCGGATGGACGCCGCCTTGTCCCACACGATGTGGTCCGCGCCCAGCGCGGCCATCAGCATGGTGGGATGGGCGCCGTCGGTCACCGCGAACAGCGAGCCGCCGTACATGGAGCCCACGATGTTGCGCGTGCGCCGCAGCAGCGGCAGCTTGATGCGGATGTGCTGGAAATCCGGCGACACGTGCAACACCCGGCCGCCGGTGGCGCGAAACGCCGGATGCAGGTTGAATCCCACCCGCATCAGGCGTGCGCGCCAGGCCGGCGATAGCCGTTTGAACCAATAGGGCTTCACCGGCTTACAGGGCCTCGAACAGGCCGGCCGCGCCCATGCCGGTGCCGATGCACATCGTCACCAACCCGTACTTGCCGCCGGTGCGGCGCAGGCCGTGGGTCAACGTGGCGGTGCGGATCGCGCCGGTAGCGCCCAGCGGATGGCCCAGCGCGATGGCGCCGCCCAGCGGGTTGACCTTGGACGGATCGAGCTTGAGTTCGCGGATCACCGCCAGCGACTGCGCGGCGAAGGCTTCGTTCAGTTCGATCCAGTCCAGGTCTTCCTGGCGGATGCCGGCGCGGGTCAGCACCTTGGGGATGGCGGCCATGGGGCCGATGCCCATCACTTCGGGCGGCACGCCGGCCACGGCGAAGCCGACAAAGCGCGCCAGCGGGCTGAGGTTGAACTCGCGCAGCACGCGCTCGGATACCAGCACCACGGCGGCGGCGCCGTCGGACATCTGCGAGCTGTTGCCGGCCGTGACGCTGCCGCGCGCGGCAAACACCGGCTTCAGGCGCGCCAGCGCCTCGGCGGTGCTGTCCGGGCGCGGGCCTTCGTCCACTTCGACCAGGCGGCGGGTTTCGCGCACGTTGCCATCGGACCCGCCCGGCAGGCGGGTCACGACTTCGAACGGCGTAGTCTCGGCGCGGAAGTGGCCGGCCGCGATGGCGGCGCTGGCCTTCTGCTGCGAGGCCAGGGCGAAGGCGTCCTGGTCTTCGCGCGACACCTTCCATTGCTCGGCGACCTTTTCGCCGGTCAGGCCCATGCCGAAGGCCATGCCGATGTTCTCGGGGTGCGAGAAGATGGCCGGGTTCAGCGAGACCTTGTTGCCCATGATCTGCGGCATGGCGCTCATGGACTCGGTGCCCGAACCGATCATGATGTCGGCTTCGCCCGTGCGGATGCGGGCGGCGGCATCGGCCACCGCTTGCAGGCCGGACGCGCAGAAGCGGTTGACGGTCACGCCGGCCACGCTTTGCGGCAGGCCCGCCAGCAGCAGCCCGATGCGCGCCACGTTCATGCCTTGTTCGGCTTCCGGCATGGCGCAGCCGGTGATGACGTCGTCGATCTTGGCCGCGTCCAGCCACGGCGTCTGGGCCAGCACGCCTTGCAGGGCGGCGGCCAGCAGGTCGTCGGGCCGGGTGGTGGCGTAGGCGCCATTGCGCTTGCCCACCGGCAGGCGCGTCGCGGCGACGATGTAGGCCTCTTGAATCTGCTTGCTCATGTCAATTCCTCAATTTCGCAGGGGCTTGCCGGTGTCCAGCGTGTGGCGGATGCGGGCTTGCGTTTCGGGGGTACGCAAGAGCGCCACGAATTCCTTGCGCTCGACCGCCAGCAGCCACTCTTCGTCCACCTTCGCGCCGGTCTCGACTTCGCCGCCGCACAGGGCCACGGCGGCGCTGCGCGCCACGCGGTAGTCGTGCGCGCTGATCATGCCGCCTTCGCGCATGTTGACCAGCACCATCTCGAAGTTGGCGATGCCGTTGCGGCCGGCCACGGGAATGTCCTTCAGGCGCGGCGGCGGCACGTAGCCGGCGGTGGCCGCGGCGCGGGCCTGGCCGATGGCCACGAACAGCAGTTCGCCGGGGTGGAACAGCACGATGTCGTGTTCGCGGGCAAAGCCGGCGTCGACGGCCTCGCGCGCGCTCTTGGCGACCTGTGCCATGGCGATGGTCTGGAACACCGGCTGCAGGTAGGGGAAGACTTCGCCAGGCGTGGCCGTCCTGGCGGCCAGGGCGGCTGCGCGGCCGGCGAATTCCTTGCTGCCGCCGCCGGCCGGGATCAGGCCCACGCCGGCCTCGACCAGGCCGATGTAGCTTTCCAGCGCCAGCACGCGGTGCGAGGCATGCATCAGGAATTCGCAGCCGCCGCCCAGCGCCATGCCCTGCACGGCCGCCACGGTGGGGATCTGCGCGTACTTGAACGATTGCGAGGTGCGCTGGAATTTCTCGACGGTGGCTTCCAGCATGTCCCATTGGCCCGCCGCGCAGGCTTCGGACACCTGTTGCAGGTTGGCGCCCACGGCGAAGGGGGCGTCATGCCAGATCACCAGGCCGTCGAAATCGCGTTCGGCCCGCGCGACCGATTGCAGGATGCCTTCGAGCACCTCGGCGCCCAGTGTGTGGTTCTTGGACGTGACCGACAGGATGGCGATGCCGGCATCCACCTCGGGCAGGTTCCACAGGCGCACGCCTTCGTTTTCCCAGACGGTGACGCCGCGGTCATCGGCGCCTTCGCCGAACACGCGTTCGGGGAACAGCTGGCGTTGGTACACCGGCAGCGTCGAGCGCGGATGCAGCGTACCGCTGCGCGCGGAATACGAGCCTTCAGGCGTGTGCACGCCCTTGCGGTCGGGTTCCAGGGCCCAGGCCGGCAGCGGTGCGTCGCTCATGGCCTGGCCGGCCTTGATGTCTTCGGCCACGGCGCGGGCAATGTCCTGCCAGCCGGCGGCCTGCCAGGTTTCGAACGGGCCCTGGGCCCAGCCGAAGCCCCAGCGCATCGCCAGGTCCACGTCGCGCGCGTTGTCGGCCACCTGGCCCAGCTGCACGGCGCTGTAGTGGAAGATGTCGCGGAACAGGCTCCAGAGGAACTGGGCCTGCGGGTGGCTGCTGGCGCGCAGCGCGGCAAAGCGCTTGGCCGGATCGCGTTCCTTGAGCAGGGCGGCCACGTCGTCGGCCAGCTTGCCGGCGCTGGGCCGGTAGTCTTGCGCTTTCAGGTCCAGCACCAGGATGTCGCGGCCCGCCTTGCGGTAGACGCCGGCGCCGCTCTTCTGGCCCAGCGCACCCTTGGCAATCAGCGCCGACAGCCACGCGGGCGGGGTGAAATAGCGGTGCCACGGGTCGTCGGGCAGGCCCTTGGCCATGGTGCCGATCACGTGGGCCAGGGTGTCCAGGCCGACCACGTCGGCGGTGCGGTAGGTGGCGCTCTTGGGGCGGCCGATCTTGGGGCCGGTCAGGGCGTCGACCTCGTCAAAGCCCAGGCCCAGGCGCTGCGTGTGGTGGATGGCGGCCAGGATCGAGAACACGCCGATCCGGTTGGCCACGAAATTGGGCGTGTCCAGCGCGCGGATGACGCCCTTGCCCAGCGTGGACGTGAGCCAGGTTTCCAGCTCGTCCAGCACGGCGGGCTGGGTGTGCGAGGTGGCGATGATTTCCACCAGCCGCATGTAGCGGGGCGGATTGAAGAAATGGATGCCGCAGAAGCGTTCGCGCAACGTGGCGGGCAAGGCGTTGGCCAGCGCGTCGATCGACAGGCCGGACGTGTTGGACGCGACGATGGCACCGGGGGCGACATGGGGCGCGATGCGCTCGTACAGCGCGGTCTTCCAGTCCATGCGCTCGGCGATCGCTTCGATGATCAGGTCGCAGCTGCGCAGGCGCTCGATGTGGTCGTCGTAGTTGGCCGGGGTGATGAGGGCCAGGCGGGCGGCGCCGGCCAGGGGCGCGGGCTCGAGTTTCTTCAGGCCGGCCAGCGCTTTCTTGACGATGCCGTTGCGGTCGCCTTCGGGCGCAGCCAGGTCGAACAGCGTGACGGGCACGCCGGCATTGGCCAGGTGGGCGGCGATCTGCGCGCCCATGACGCCGGCACCCAGCACGGCGACGTGTTTGACGACGAACTTGCTCAAGGAAGTCTCCTGAAAATGCAGGCGGCAGGCGGGACCGGCCCGCCCGCCGCCCTAGGCAAGGCTAGAAGCGGGACGACAGTTGCAGGCCGAAGATATGGCCGCTGCTGTCATAGGTGCCCGCGACGCGGCCCTTGGTCAGCTGGTTGCCGGACGTGGTGTCGATGTCCGTCTTGCGCAGGTACAGATAGGTGTAGCCCAGGTCGATCGTCGTGCTCTTGGTGGCGGCCCACTGCACGCCCGTCGAGAACCAGTAGCGGTCGTTGTCGGGCAGGGACGTCGGGCGGTCCTCGGCCTTGTGGACCGGCGACTGGTCGTAGGCCAGGCCGAACTTCCACTTCCAGTCGGGCGCGAACTTGTACGACGTACCCACGGCGATGCGCCAGGTGTCGCGGAAGTTCAGCGGCAGGTCGTCATCGCGCGCGCCGGTGCCCGAGTTGCGGATCTTCAGGTCGGGAATGCTGCTCCAGCCCGTCCACGAGATGTCGCCCAGCAGTTCCCACTTCTCGTTGAGCTGGTGGGTGGCGCTGAGGATCAGGGTGTCGGGCAGGTCGACCGAGGCCTTGGCGTCGAACGAGACCGACTGGCCGGTGGGGCCGATGTTGTCGATGTCGGTGTCGCCCTTGGCGGTGTGCTTGATCTTGGAGCGGTACGACAGGCCGATGCGGGTGTCTTCGGTGGGTTGCAGCATGAAGCCCACGTTCCAGCCCCACGCGTCGCCCTTCAGGTTCAGGTCGGCGTCACCGTTGGTGAAGACCGTGCGGCCGCCAGGCAGGGCCACGGGCACGACGGTCTTCTTCTTGTAGGTGGCGTCGATGTGCTGCCAGTTCACGCCGAAGCCCATCGAGAACTTGTCGTTGACCTTGTAGGCGATCGACGGGTTGATGTTGATCGTCTTGATCTCGAACTTGTTCGAGTGGTACTGGCCGTCCCAGCCCTTGTCGTATTCGGTCATCAGGCCGAAGGGGGCGCCGACGCCCAGGCCGACGAACCACTTTTCGCTCAGTTGCCACGAGCCGTACAGGTTGGGCACGACGCCCAGGTTGCCGGCATCGCCGCCGTCGCCGCCGGTGGGGCGGGTGCCGCCCAGCGCCGTGGGATTGCGGCTGTTGCCGTTGTCCGAGAACTTGAACGAGGGCTTGATCAGGTTGACGCCGCCCGAGACGTTGATGCCGGGCAGGTAGGTCATGCCTGCCGGGTTGTAGTAGATGATGCTGGCGTTTTCCGGATTTGCCGCCGAGCCCGCGTAGGCGTTGCCCAGGCCGCTGGCATTCTGCTCAAGGAGCTGAAAGCCGGCGCCGTGGGCGGCGCTGGTCGCGCCCAGGCCGACCACAATGGCCGACAGGGTGCTCAGGGACAATGAACGTCTGCTCATGGTACTGCCTCCTCGTGTTGGATGAGTGTGTCTCTATGGCACTGCCGGTCTCGTGTCCCGGTCTATTCGGCTCAGGGGTAAAAGGCCCTTGGCCGGTTGTCTGCTGTGCTACGTACTGCGACTGCTCTGGTAATGCAGGGGTCCGCCCGTGAACGGTGCGAACCCGGTTCCAAAAATCACGCCCGCGTCGGCCAGGTCGGCGTCGGCGACCACGCCGGAGTCGACCCGTTCGCGGGTGGCGTCGATCAGCGGCTGGATCAGGCGTGCGGCCAGGCCGGCCGGCGCGGGCGGGCCGCCCGCCTTGTCCTTGACCGGCTTGCCGTCGCGCCATTCATAGAAGCCGCGGCCGCTTTTCTTGCCCAGGTCGCCGCGCGCCAGCCGTTCGGCCAGGCAGCGCGGCGGCTCGGCGCCGCCGGCCAGTTCCTGCCCCGCCGCGCGGGCGATGTCCAGGCCCACGGTGTCGGCCAGTTCCAGCGGCCCCATGGGCATGCCGAACGCGACCATGGCCGCGTCGACCGTGGCGGGCGACAGGCCTTCGTCGACGCTGCGCATGGCTTGCAGCATATACGGCGCCAGCACGGCATTGACCAGGAAACCGGGCGCGCTCTTGACGGGCAGCGCCAGCTTGCCGATCTGGCCGACAAAGGCGCAGGCACGGGCCAGCGTGGCGTCGGCGATGCCATCGGCGTGCACCACTTCCACCAGCGGCATCTTGGCCACGGGGTTGAAGAAATGGATGCCCACCAGGCGTTCGGGGTGGGCGAGGCCGATGCGCAGCGTTTCAAGCGACAGGCTGGACGTGTTGGTGGCCAGCAGGGCGTCGGCCTTCATGCGCGGCTCCAGCGTCTGGTAGAGGCCGCGCTTGGCCTCGGGCTGTTCGCTGATGGCCTCGATGACCAGGTCGGCCAGCGGCACGCCGCCGCCCGCGGGGTCGGGCACCAGCCGGTCGAAGGCGGCGCGGGCGGCGCGCGGGTCTTTCAGGCGGCGCGAGAACAGCGTCGCGGCGCGCTTGATGGCGGGGGCGATGCGGGCCAGGTCCTGGTCCTGCAACGTGACGGTCATGCCTTTCAGGGCGCACCAGGCGGCGATGTCTCCGCCCATCACGCCGGCACCCACCACGTGCACGTGGCGCACCGGCGCCGCGCCGGCCTGGCGGCCATTGGCCTTCAGGCGTTCCTGCAGGCGGAACACGCGCAGCAGGTTGCGGGCGGTGTCGGACGCGATGATGCCGTCGATCAGTTGCGGCGCCTGCAAGGCGTTGCCGCCCTGTTTTTCCCAGATGTCGACAATGGCCGGTGCGGCCGGGTAGTGCACCTGCGGGTCCTTGGCGGCGATCTGCTTGCGGGCGCGGTTGGCGGCCACGGCCTTGAGCGGCCAGCGGTTCAGCCAGGCGCCCAGGCCGCGCGCGCGGCGCGGCGGCTTGCCCGACAGCACGGTGGCGCGCGCCGCGGCCAGCAGCAGGCGCGGCGGCACGCGGGCGTCGACCAGGCCCAGCGCGGCCGCGCGGCGCGCGTCGGCGCCGCGGCCGGTCAGCATCATGTCCAGCGCGGCGGGCGCGCCGATGACCTCGGCCAGGCGCAGCATGCCGCCCCAGCCGGGGAAGATGCCCAGCATCACTTCGGGCAGCGCCAGCGAGGCGCCGGGCGCGTCTTCGACCAGCCGGTAGCGGCAGGCCAGCGCCAGTTCCAGGCCGCCGCCCAGGCAGTGGCCCTGGATCAGGGCCAGCGTCGGGTAGCGCACCGCGGCCAGGCGGTTGAACAGGTTCCAGCCGCGCGCCACCAGCGCCCGGCCTTGTTCCGGGGTGGTGAGTTCGGCGAATTCATTGACGTCGGCGCCCACGATGAAGCCCGACGACTTGCCCGAGCGGATCACCAGGCCCTTGGGCGGCTGGGCGTCCAGCGCATCCAGTACCGTGGCCAGTTCGGCCATGGTGTCGGCCGACAAGGCATTGACCGCGCTGCCGGCGCGGTCGAAGATCAGCCACGCCAGGCCGTCGGCGTCTCGCTCCAGGCGCCAGTGCGAAAGCGATTCCAGAGCGGTCATTGGCGGTCCTTGTTCAGCGTTTCGACCAGCATCGCGCCGCCCATGCCGCCACCGATGCAGATCGCGGCCATGCCGCGTTTGGCGCCGCGGCGCTTGAGCGCGTCCAGCAGGTGCAGCACGATGCGGGCGCCGGATGCGCCCACCGGGTGGCCGATGGCGATGGCGCCGCCGTCCACGTTCAGGCGGGCAGGGTCCAGCGCGCCCCAGGCGGGGGTGCCGAAGTGTTCCTGGCAGTAGGCGTCGTCTTGCCAGGCCGCCAGGCAGCCTAGCACCTGGGCGGCGAAGGCCTCGTTGATTTCCCACAAGTCCAGGTCATTGAGGCCCAGCCCATGGCGTTGCAGGATGGGCGTGGCCGCGTGCACCGGGCCCAGGCCCATCTGCGCGGGGTCCAGGCCGGCCCACTGGCTGTCCAGGATGCGGCCCAGCGGTTGCAGGTTCCAGCGCTGTACGGCTTCTTCGGACGCCAGCACCAGCATCGCGGCGCCGTCGGTCACCTGCGAGCTGTTGCCGGCGGTGATGTTGCCCCAGGGCTTGTCGAACACCGGTTTGAGCTTGGCGAGTTTTTCGGGCGTGGAGTCTTCGCGCACGCCGTCATCGTCGGGGTAGGCCTTGCCCTGGGTGTCGATCAGCGGCGCGATCTCGGCGAAGGCGCCATTGGCGCGGCCGGCCAGCGCGCGGGCGTGGCTTTGCGCCGAATAGGCGTCCATGGCCTGGCGGCTGATGCCGAAGCGGGTGGCGACATTCTCGGCGGTCTGGCCCATGGACAGGCCCACCACCGGGTCGGTCAGGCCCTTGAGCAGGCCGATCACCGGCGCCAGGTCGCGCAGGCGCAGGCGGCGCAGCGCGGCCAGCTTGGCGCCCATGCCGCGGGCCGCATACCAGCCCGCCAGCCAGCGCGCCATGTTGTCGGAAAACAGCAACGGCGCGCGCGACAGGGCGTCGACGCCGCCGGCCAGCACCAGTTGCGAGCGGCCGGTCTGGATGTTGGCAATGGCCGAATCCAGCGCCTGCATGCCCGAGGCGCAGTTGCGCATCACGGTCCAGCCGGGCACCTTGTCGCCGCAGCCCAACCGCAGCGCGATGACGCGGCCGATGTTGATTTCGTCGGGCGAAGGCGCGGCGCAACCCACGATGACCTCGTCCAGGTCCGTGGGCGCGTAGGGTTGGCGCAGCAGCAGGCCGCGGCCGGCCTGCACGGCCAGGTCGCCGGCCGAAAACGGGCCGGGGCCCGTGCGCGCCTTCAGGAAGGGCGTGCGGGCGCCGTCGACCACGTATACCGGTTTGAATGCCATCCGATCCCTCCCTGGTTCAGGCCGCTTTGCGTTCGGCGGCCGGCTTGACCGCGCCGGTGATGCCGAAGTCAAAGGGGAAATCATCCACTTTCACCACGGTATCGCGCAAGGTGTTGCGGCGCTTGACCACCGCATATTCTTCGGCGGTGATGCCGCCGGCGGCAAATGCGGCGTCGGCCAGGTCGCGCACATTGGCCTGCGGATTGCCGTCCAGCGCGCCGCTTTTCTCGAAGGCGCGGATCTTCGATTCGATGGGTTCGGCCTCCAGCGTGGCGGCCAGCGCCAGTTCGATCGCGCCCACCGGTTCGTCGGCCGTGGCGGGCAGGTGGCAGCCGGCAGTCAGGCGGTCGCGGGCAGCGCCCGGGTTGATCAGCAGTTGTGCGACGTCCTGGCCCAACTGGTCGGACGGCAGCGATTGCGCATGGCCCCACGGGAAGACGATGCGGCGCAGGCTCCAGGCCACCAGGCGGTTCGGGTAGTTTTCCAGCACGCCTTCGAAGGCGTCCTGCAGCCGGAACAGCGCGTCCTGGATCGACCAGTGGGCCAGCGGCGCGTCGCTGGCCTGACGGCCTTCGTCTTCGAAGCGCTTGAGCGTGGCGCTGACCAGGTACATCTGCGACAGGATGTCGCCCAGGCGCGCCGACAGGCGCTCGCGGCGCTTCAGGCTGCCGCCCAGCACCAGCATCGAGGTGTCGGCCAGCAGCGCGAAGGCGGCGGAATAACGGCTGAGCAGCTGGTAGTAGCGCTTCATCTCGGGCGCCACGTCGGCATTGACGCCGACCCAGCGGCCGCCGGTCAGGGACGTGCCCAGCGCGCGCAGTTTGTTGCGTGTCACGAAACCGACATGGCCCCAGAAGGCGCGGTCGAAGTCGTGCAGGCCCTGCTTGCGGTCAGGCGACTGGGCCGCCTGCATCTCGGCCAGCACATAGGGATGGCAGCGGATCGCGCCCTGGCCGAAGATGATCAGGCTGCGGGTCAGGATGTTGGCGCCTTCGACGGTGATGCCGATGGGAATCTGCTGGTAGGCGCGGCCGAGGAAATTGGACGGCCCCAGGCAGATGCCCTTGCCGCCGATGACGTCCATGCCGTCGTTGACGACTTGCCTTGCGCGTTCGGTGACGTGGTATTTGACGATGGCCGATACGACCGAGGGCTTTTCACCCAGGTCCACCGCGCCCGCCGTCATGCTGCGGGCGGCGTCCATCATGTAGGTGTGGCCGCCGATGCGGGCCAGCGCTTCTTCCACGCCTTCGAACTTGCCGACCGGCGTGCGGAACTGGCTGCGCACGCGGGCATAGGCGCCGACTGCGCGCGCGGTCAGCTTGGACATGCCGGTGTTGGACGACGGCAGCGAGATCGAGCGGCCGGCGGCCAGGCATTCCATCAGCATGCGCCAGCCCTGGCCCGCCATGGCCGGGCCGCCGATGATGAAGTCCAGCGGCATGAACACGTCCTGGCCGCGGGTGGGGCCGTTCATGAACATGGCGTTCAGCGGGAAGTGGCGGCGGCCGGTGTCCACGCCGGGATGGTCGTGCGGCACCAGCGCGCAGGTGATGCCCAGGTCTTTCTTGTTGCCCAGCAGGCCGTCCGGGTCATAGAGGCGGAACGCCAGGCCCAGCAGCGTGCAGACCGGCGCCAGCGTGATATAGCGCTTGTCCCAGCTGACCCGCATGCCGATGACTTCGCGGCCCTGCCATTCGCCCTTGCAGACGATGCCGCTGTCGGGGATGGCGGCGGCATCGGACCCGGCCCAGGGGCTGGTCAGCGCGAAGGCGGGCACGTCGTCGCCGCGCGCCAGGCGCGGCAGGTAGTGGTTCTTCTGTTCGTCGGTGCCGTAGTGCAGCAGCAGCTCGGCCGGGCCGAGCGAGTTGGGCACCATGACGGACACGGCCAGCGCCGACGAGCGCGTCGACAGCTTGGTGACGATTTCGGAATGGGCATAGGCCGAGAACGCCAGGCCGCCGTATTCCTTGGGGATGATCATGCCCAAAAAGCCGTTGCGCTTCAGGTAGGTCCAGACGTCAGCGGGCAGGTCGAAGCGCTCTTGCGTGACGCTCCAGTCGTTGACCATGCGGCAGGCCTCTTCGGCCTGGTTGTCCAGGAAACTCTGTTCTTCTGCCGTCAGGCGCGGGCGCGGATAGGCCAGCAGGCGGCTCCAGTCGGGGCGGCCGCGGAACAGTTCGCCTTCCCACCAGACCGTGCCGGCTTCCAGCGCATCGCGCTCGGTGTCCGACATCTGCGGCAGCACCTTGCGGTAGAGATTGAAGATGGGGGCCGACAGCAAGGCCCGCCTGATCGGGCGTACGCCCAGCAGGACGGCAACCAGGAGCGCGATGACGACCAGCGCGACGATGACTGCGTTCATTTCCTTGTCTCCTTTCTCTTTCTCTATGTTCTTTGGACCTGCCGCGCGCGTTCGCCCTAGGTGGCGCAGTGCGGCGGCAAGGGTGCGCGCAGTCCGCCGAGCAGAAAGCTCATCAGGCGGGGCAGCAGCAGGCCGGGGTTGTCGGGTTGCTCGGCTTCGTCCAGCGTCCAGCCCGTCACCGACCGCAGCAGGTCGGTGCCGATGATGGCGTAGGAGGTTGCGCCCAGCATGAATTGAAAGCGCCACACGATTTCGGCGCGCGGCACGTCGGGCAGGGCGGCGAACAGCGCGTTGCGGTAGCGCTCGAGCACGTCGGCGTATTCCTCGGCGAACAGCGCACGGATGAAGTCGGACGGGTCCGTCATGGTGCGTTCGAGCAGCGGCAGGAAAGTGCTGCCGGCCTGGCCGGGGTCGGCCGCCAGGCGCAACAGCGTGCCGAAGAAGGCATCGACGATCTGCGAAGGCTTGAGCGGCTTGCCGTCGGCCTGGGCCTCGAGTTCATCGAGCAGGCGCAGCCGTTCGCGGTTCAGGATTTCCAGACGCCGCTTGAGCACGGCCTGCACCAGGGATTCCTTGGATCCGAAGTGGTAATTCACGGACGCCAGGTTGACGCCCGCCGCGCCGGTGATCTGGCGCATGGACGTGCCGTCGTGCCCTTGTTGCGCGAACAGGGCTTCGGCGGTGTCCAGGATGGATTCGCGAGTCGTGGAGGATCTGAGTTCTTGCATCGGGTTGAATTCAAACGTTTGTTTGAAAGGAGTATGCGCGTCCCGGTGCAGGGATGCGATCCCGGCAATCCCGAATAGGGTTTACCCCTAACGTCCGAGAAGCTCATCCGAATGGCGTTGTGGGATCCGCCCCTCATCCGAATGGCAGCCGGCCGTTTGTCCTCGGACGACCGCCCTAGGATGAAAGCCGTCTGGAAGCCCTCGCCGAAACGCCTCAGTATCAGCGCGAGGACTTGAAAGCGTTGCACCGCGTATGCACCTGGCGAGCCCGATCGCCGTTCCGGTGCAGAGAGGCCATTTCGCCCTGACACAGGAGCAGGAGACATGAAGACCTACAGAGTGGGGCTGTTGCTGGACGGGACGGACCAGCCCGGGTGGATCCACGACATGGCTGAGTGGCTCGCGCGCAGCCAGGATTTCGAGTTGTCCGCGCTGCTGGTCATGCAGAAGGCGCCGGCCGACCGCAAGCCGCGGCTGGGCGCCAAGGCGCTGTTCGGCACGCTGTCGCGCCTGGAATCGCGCCTGTTGCCCAACCGGCAGCGGCAGATGCTGACGTGCCACGACATGCGCGCCAGCGTGCCCGCATCCACCGCGGTGCTGGCGTTGGCGCAGGATGCGGCCGACGACGATGGCGTGGCCGCGCTGGGGCTGGACCTGGTGATTCTGCTGGGCGCGTTGCCGCCGGTGCGGGCGCGCATGGCGGGCTGGGCGCGGCTGGGATTATGGCGCCTGAGCTATTCCGACATTGCCGTTGCCACCAGCCGTTATGCGGGTTTCTGGGAGGTCTACCAACGCGAGGACCACACCACGGTGAAGCTGTGGCGCGTGGGCCTGGACGAGGATGCGGACACCTTGCTGGACCAGCGCAGTTTCAACACCGAAGTGTTCTGGCTCAAGAACCAGACGCGCGCTTTCAGCCTGGGCAACTTCATGGTCTACGACGCCTTGCAGGCGCTGGCGCGCGCGCGGCCCGGCGTCACGCCGCCCGGCATGCAGATCATGAGCGGGCAGCGCCGCGACGATCCGGCCGAGTGGGACAGCGCGGCCTATATTGCGCGTCAGGCCTGGTTAATGACCGATTTGATTGTGCGCCGCATCATGAAACGCAATGTGCGGTGGCGGATTGGTATGTTTCCGTCGGCCAGGCAACAGGCGGTGGTATCCGAGGCCATGGTATTGCAGCCCCCCAAGGGACGGTTTTTCGCGGATCCGTTTGTATATACCAAAGATCAACATCCTTATATATTTTTTGAAGATTACGATTTCACCTCCCGCAAGGGCACGATCTCCGTGGCAACCTTTGAGGACGGGGCTTTCCGCTTTCTGGGGACGGCCTTGAACCTGCCTTACCATTTATCCTTTCCGTATGTTTTCGAATATGAAGGCGTGACCTACATGGTTCCGGAAACGTGCGGAAACCGCAGCATAGAATTATGGAAATGCACGGAATTTCCGTTGAAATGGGAATTGGATTTAACCTTGATGACCAATATTTCGGCTGTCGATACCATTATTTTCAAACGCGGCGAATACTGGTGGCTATTAACCAATATCGACCGCACCGACGGCCAGAATCATTGCGACGAACTGTTCGCCTTCTTTGCCGATTCGCCGCGCTCCACGCACTGGACGCCGCACGCCAGCAACCCCATCGTGCGCAACCCCATGCGGGCCCGCAACGCGGGAATCGTTGTCTCGCCTGGGGGAGAGGTCATGCGCTGCGCGCAGTACCAAGGCTTCTGCCACTACGGCAAGGGCGTGTCGCTGAACCGCATCGAAGAGCTGTCGCCCTCCACCTACGTCGAGACGGATGGCGAAATTCACTACGCCAGTTTCCTGAAAAAGCGTCATGCTTCAATGCACCATTGGCACCATCAGGGGGGTCACACGGTATTTGACTTCGCCTATATGGAGTAAATGACGCGGCGTAATTGAAAATAAAAATGTTACCTATATTTCGATTGCCGCCGGCGTGCCGGGGCTTAATGTGTCCGCGGAAACATATAGACAGACCTGCCGGCAAATTCGACCGATTCTTGCCGTCGCCACGGCCAGCGCCACCGGCGCTTGCAGCCGTCTTTCACCCGCCTGAATTCAAGCCCCACACCCCGCCTTTATGGCTGTTCCCCAGAGGGAGACGGCCGCCCGGCCCATGGGCAAGGGGGGTGAAAACCCTAGCGGATGAAAGGATGATGGGGCCGTCTCATCCTGATTTACGAGGCTGATTAAGGCTAACGAATGATTTCTGTTTTTGTCGGATTATATCGAGTCGAAGCGTCTTGATTTTGCCAATTTCGAACCATAAGATTGGTTTCATGCCATCCGTTATGTTGGCTACGAAAGTCTCCCAGCCCAAACGACCCGGTGCGGCTTCATTAGATATTCCGGGATACGCGGACCACCCCCGCGGGGCAGGAAAAAAAACAAGTCTTCAGCACAGCGAAGATCCCTTCTAGGCCTGTTGAACAACCAGGAGGACACCATGGCCAAGATGGTCCTGATTGAAGCCCACCCGCTCTTGCGGCTGGGGTTATGGCAGATTCTGAGCAAGTTGGATGATGTGTGGGAAATCGAAGGGATGGGGCTCGCCGACGTCTCCAAGGCGGATGGCGCGCATGCCGGCGCAGACCTGTTGATCTACGGCTTGCCGGTAGACAACGAAGAGGCCTGGAGCACGTTGCACGAGATCCAGCGGGTGCTTAGCCCGAAGCGGATCCTGCTGCTGACGGATGTCATGCCGTTGCCGATGCCGGTGCAGGGGTTGCCGGGCGCCAGCGTCTATGGCTGCCTGATGAAGACGGCTTCGGTCGAGATCCTGGAAGCGGCCATCCGCCTGGTCATGGCGGGCGGGCAGTGCTTTCCCAGCGAACAGGCGCTGCAAGCACCGGCGCAGGCGGCTTGCGCATTGCCGACGCGCGAGCTGGATGATGGCGCCGCCAGGGGTTCGATGCCGATGAGCGCGGGAGCGCAACTGCTGCAGATCACGCCGCGCCAATACGAGGTGCTGGTGCTGCTGGCCAGAGGCTATCCCATCAAGACCGTCAGCCGCATGCTCAACATCTCGGTCGCAACGGCCAAGACGCATGCCTGCACGCTGTACCAGCGCCTGCACGTCAAGAACAAGGGCGAAGCGGTCTACGCGGCCTTGCAACGCGGCGCGACGCTGGAGTGGCATGAACCGAACGGCCGCGACGTGGATGCCGGTCAGCTTTACGGACGCAAGCTCGGATAGCACTAGGGCGTATCGGCACCCCGGCCCGGCAGCCGGCCGCCCGCTATCTTTCTGCACCCGGCCATCCCGCCTAGGGCATCCAACGCAGCATCGGCGGTCGCCGTGCCGCGGCCTTCCTCCTCCAATCATCCTCCTGCACGAGATTCAGCGAACGTAGCCGCTGATAGCATGGGTTGTGTCCGCAAGCATGGGTTGAGATGGCGAATCACAATGCCCGCCAGAGCGATGCCACGCAGTGGACGAGATTCCCGTGAGTCTGGCAACGCGCTAGAACCGCCGTTGCAGCGTGGCGCAGCCTGGTCATGGGAACCGTGTCTGGGCTCCGCGTCACAAGGTTCCCCCCGGGATGACAACCGTTCTAATCGAAGACTACGCTCTGCTTCGTGTCGCCATCCAGCATGTGCTGGAACGTGTCCGGAACGCCGAGGAAATCCTGGCCATTTCGCCAGCCCACCTCCTTAATATGTCCAGCTCTATCAACCGGCCCGTGGAGTTGCTGGTGGTCGGTTGCAGCGGCGTGGCCGAGCCGGACATCGGGCTGCTCTCACAAGCCATGGCGCTGTTCATGCCGCGCCTGGTGCTGGTGCTGTATTCGGTGCTGGACCCGCACGTGATGGCCGCCTGCGCCCGCGCAGGCGTGGCGGGCTACCTGCCCAAGGCATCCAGCCCGGATGCGCTGGCCGCGGCCGTGAGCCTGGTGCTGGCGGGCGGCGAATGCTATCCCCAGCCCAGTGGCCGGCCAATGGCGTCATCGACGGCGCCGCTACAGGAACTGCGTGAACTGACCCAGCGCCAGGAAGAGATCCTGCAACTGTTGGTGCAGGGCAAGACCATGCGCGAGATCGGCCAGCAGGTGGGCATTTCGGTGGCCACCGTCAAGAGCCATGCCCGCACGCTGTACTGGAAGCTGAATGCGCGCAACCAGGCCGAGGCGGCCTACATTGCGGTGCAGATGGGACTGGTGCGCAGCGGCAGCGCGCCCGCGCTGCCGGGCGGGGTCAAGGGCGGCGACGTGGAATGAGGCGGGCGGGGCCGCCGGCCACGGCGGCGAACTCGCGTTCGGCCGCCGCCAGCACCGCATCCACATGCAGGTGGTCCAGCGCATAACGGCGCGCGGCGACGCCCAGCGTTTCGCGGATCTGCCCATTGCAGGCCAGCTTGCGCACGGCCTCGGCCATGGCGGGGGCGTCTTCGGGCGGGGTGACCAGCCCGCAGCGCGCCACCACCCCGGCCAGTTCGGTGCCGCGCGCCGCGCCGCAGACGACTGGGCGGCCGCTGGCCAGCATGCCGGTCAACTTCGACGGCATGACCAGGTCGGCCGCGCCGGCGCGCTGCGGCAGCAGATGGATATCGGCCGTGTTCAGCAGGGCGCCCAGCCGGTCGGCCGGCTGCAGGTCCAGGAAGCGCACGCGCGCCAGGCCCTCGCATTGGGCTTGCAGCGGGGCTTTTTCGGGACCCTGGCCGCAAAAGACGAACCAGAGCCTGTCTTCCTGCTCAAGCAGCCGCGCGACCTGCGCCAGCGTGCCCAGGCCCTGTTTGCCGCCCATGTTGCCCGAATACAGCGCCACCACGGCGTCGGCGGGAATGCCCAGTTCGGCGCGCAGGTGGTGGGCGGCGTCGGGGGTGATGGCGTTGACGTCGATCCAGTTGGGCAGCAGCACCGCGCGATCGGGGTCCACACCCTTGTACAGCGCCAGGTCCAGCATGCGGCTGGAGATGGTCGAGACCCGGTCGAAGCGCCGCATCAGCCAGCGTTCGGCGCGCAGCACCGCGGCGCGCAGCCCGGCGCCTTTGAGCAGGCCCAGGTCGAACGCCGCATCGACTTCGTAATCCTGGATGTGCAGCCAGGCCTTGGCGCCGCACAGCCGCGCCGCCAGCCACGCGGCGGGCGCGCAGAACAGGGCGGGTTCGACCACCACGATCAGGTCGGGCCGACCGGCCGCGGCGCGCAGCAGTGAGGGCAGGCTGGACAGCGCGAAGCTGGCCAGGTGCAGCAGGCGCTTGGCGCCGCCGGGCCGCTTGGGCACCCACAGCGGGGCGCGCCGCACCGTGACGCCGGCACGCGTTTCCTTGCGGTAGCGGCCGGCGCGATAGCCTTCGTGCACCTGCCATTGCGGATAGTAGGGCGGCGCGGTGACCACGCTGACCTCGTGGCCGCGGGCGGCCAGCCATTCGGCCAGCTCGGCGCTGTATTTGCCGATGCCGGTGAGCTCCGGCGCGTAGTTGATGCCGTACAGAAGGATTTTCATGCCGGCGGCGCCACGCGGGGCCTGACGGGCCGGCAGGGGTTGCCGTGGCACACCATGGCGGGCGGCAGGCTGCGAAACACCGAACTGCGCGCGCCCACCACGGCTTCGCGGCCGATGGTGACGCCGGGGCCGACGAACACGTCGGTGGCGACCCAGGCGCCATCCTCGATGCGCACGGCGCGCTCGCGCAGCGGAAAGTCGGGCTGCGCCGCGTCGTGGTCGGCGGCGCACAGGTAGCTGCGCTGCGACACCACGGCGTGCGCGCCGATGTGGACGGGGCCCAGGCTGTATATCACCGCATCGTCTCCGATCCAGGCGTAGTCGCCGATGTCCACCTTCCAGGGGTAGGTCACCGTGGCGCTGGGGCGGATCAGCACCTTCTTGCCCACCCGCGCGCCAAAGCGGCGCAGCAGCCAGCGGCGAAAACCATAGGCCACCTGCGGCGACCAGCGGAACAGGGACCCCTGCACCAGCCACCACAGCTGCACGGTCAGCGCTGAGCGGCCGCGTTGGCCGGGCGCGAGCGCGAACTGGTCCAGCCGTTGCAGCGTGCTCATTTGGCGGCTCCCGGCAGGGCGTCGCTGCGTGCCTGCCCGGCATCGGCCTGGCGGGCCTTGCGGATCTCTTCGGTCTTGATGCGGATCTGCCAGTAATACATGGCGCGGGCCACGGCATAGTCAAAGCCCGCGCGCCCGTCCAGGAAACCCAGCCGCAGCACGTAGGAGTGCAGGAACGAAATGGGCGCCTTGAACGGCATGGCCTGGAAGACGCGCTTGAGCAATGCGCGCGCGCCCACGTTGGCCTCGCGCGGGTCGTTCATCAGGCCCTTGATGCGCAGGTTGGCTTCCCAGTCGGAATAGCGGTTGTGCTTGTCGAAGTAGTGGTAGAGCGAATCGTGGTCGTTGTGCACCATGCGGGCACGCAGCGCGAAGGTGTCGCCCTGCACCTGGGGCTGGTAGTGGCCTTCGACCTCCCACATGTGGGCCACGTCCAGGTCGTCGTAGTCCAGGAAGCGGGACCGGTCGCGGGCCAGCAGCGCCAGCTTGTAGACGCGGTGGCCGTGCAGCAGCTTCTTGCCGCAGAACACGTAGTCGAACGGCACGAAGGCGCCGCCTGCGCCGGCCGCGAAGCGTGGCAACGCGGCGCGGATCTCGTCGGCCAGCACCGGCGTCATTTCCTCGTCGGCGTCCACGTACAGCACCACGGGATGGCTGAAGGGCAGCTGTTCCAGGCACCATTGCTTTTTCTTGGGGTACTTGCCGTTCCACTGGAAATTGGACACCTTGGCGCCCAGCGCCGTGGCCATGGCGCAGGTGGCGTCGGTGCTGTTGGAGTCAACCACGAAGACTTCGTCGAAGTCGGCCAGCGCCTTCAGGCACTTGGCGATGTTGCGTTCCTCGTTCTTCGTCATGACGACGACGGATACCGGTATCTTGGACATGGTGCTTTCCTGTTCAGGGCGCGCCGCGCCGCAGCAGCGGCTGGAACAGCGCGATGACATCGTGGCAATGCCGTTCGAGTGAAAAGGCGTCGGCGCGCTCGGGGCCTTGGGCGGCCAGCCGTTCGCGCATCTCGCCGTCGTAGGCCAGACGGCGCACCGCCGCGGCCAGGGCCGCCGCGTCGCCGACCGGCACCAGCAGGCCATAGCGGCCCGAGTCCAGGATCTCGGCCGGGCCATGCGGGCAATCGGTGGAAATCACCGGCACGCCCAGGCACAGGGCTTCGACCAGCACGTTGCCGAAGCTCTCGCGCAGCGAGGTCAGGGCAAAGGCGCCGGCGCCGGCGATCACGGGAAAGGGGTTGTCGATATGGCCGGCCAGCGTCACCGGGCTGCGCGATGCGCGGGCGTCGATGCGCTTTTGCAGCGCCGCGTGCTCGGACCCTTCGCCCAGGATGGTGAACCGGATGCCCGGGTCGTCCAGCAGGGCGGCCGCGTCGATCAGGGTCGCGTAGTCCTTGACGGCTTCCAGGCGCCCCACCGCGACCACGTGGTACGGTGCTGCCGCGCCGTCGGGCGGCGTCGGCCCGGGCCAGGCGGCGCTTTGCTCGCGCACGTCTTCCAGCGGCACGCCGTTGTAGATCGTGCGCACCTTGCCGCGCAGCGGCGGGAACATGCTGACCAGGTCTTCCTTGACCCCGCGCGACACGCCGACCACGGCGTCATGGCGGCGGTAGGTCTGGCTGACCAGCCAGCACTTCAGGCGCCGCATGCGCGAGGCGCCGTAATGAATGGCCGGGCTGCTGTGTTCGAAGGCGACGGTCGCGAACTGGCCACGCAGCACCTTCTTGGCCAGCACCACCAGCATGTTGCACAACAGCCCATGCGAACACACCACCGCGGGCTTGTCGCGCCGGATCTGCGCGACCAGGCGCGCAAACGCGAGCGGCAGCTGCAGCCGCAGCGCGCTGGGCGATTCCAGCACCGGCAGCGCCCGCGTCACCCGCGGATTGGCGACCGGGTATTCGCGGTTGCGCGAACGCAGCAGGAACAGCGCGGCCGGCACGCCGCGCTGGGGCAGGGCATCGGCGATGAAGGCAACGCATCTTCCGACGCCGCCGTGCAGATCGGGCGCCACGAACAGGACATCAGGCATGGGGCATGACTCGCGGTAGCGCCCGACGCTCGGCGTCCGGGCGAGGGCTGGGAACCACGGCGGCGGGCCGCGGCACGGGCATCGCGCGGGCATTGCGCATCAGCGACAGGCAATAGCACAGCAGGAAACCGGTGAAGGCGGTCTTGGGCGCATACGCCAGGCCGCCGGAGAGCGAGTCGACGAAGATGTACATCGGCGCGGTGGCCAGCAGGTAGCGCCGGTGCAGCTCCAGCCCGGGATGCGCATAGCGCGGGAACAGCGTCAGCAGCAGGATCAACAGCGGCGGCAGCATGATCATGATGGTGCCGACGATGCCGAACTTCATCAGGTAGAAGGCCCAGGAATTGTGGGCGAAGGTGCTGAGCTCGAAGCCGTTCTCGCCCATGACCCAGCTGCGAAAGCCCGCGCCCTTGCCGAACACCGGGCTTTCGGCGAACGAATCCATCTGGCCCTGCATCTCCTGGATGCGGGCGCCGTAGCTGGAATCCTCATCCAGGCGCTCGACGCTGAAGACGCGATTGGTCAGGACATCGAGGTAGCCGATACTGGCGAACACCAGCAGCCCGGCCACCGCGGCCGGCGCGAAGATCATCACCACGCGGCGCCGGATGTCCGACCCGGACGCCAGCATCATGGCCAGCAGCACGGACACCGCCAATTGCAGGTACTGGCTGCGGTTCAGCGAAAACACCAGCGCCAGCAGCATGTACAGCGTCAACATGTAGGCCTTGGGCCCCGTCACGTTCAACGTCTTGCGAAAGTACAGCAGCGACACCACGCCGAACGGAATCGCCCACACGCCCAGCCGTACGTTGCGCAGCGGATTGGCGACGTTGAAGCCTTGCAGCTGTTCCAGCAGCATCAGCGTGGCAACCGCCAGGCAGGCCGCCACGATGTACTTCTGCAGCACCGCGTAGGCTGCGGGGCTGTCGATGTCCTTGTAGCAAAGGAACGGCGTGCACAGGAAGTAGAAGACGATGCGCAGGTCGCGGGCCACGTCGCCGGTCTCGATGCCAGGATGGTGCAACGACACCAGCAGCAGGTAGATCACCGACAGGGTCTGCAAGCCCAGCAGCATGCCCAGCGCGCCGCGCGGCAAGGCGTAGGCGCCGGGGTCCGCCAGCCGCAGCATCTTGACGAACACGATGGCCACGAACAGCACGTCAAAGGGCGACAGCTTGAAGCTGCCCACGCCCAGGATGAAGCGGTCATCGTTCAGGGCCAGCGCGGTGAACGCGAACAGCCCCAGCAGATGCAAGGTGGAAAGGCGGCGGTGCGGTTGCATGGCGTCTCCATGGCGGGTGGCAGGCGTCAATGCGCGGCCCAGTCGTCGCGTCCCAACAGCTTGGTGGTCAGCTTCTCGAACAGGTACGACAGATCACCCTGGCGGGCGTGGGCGGCCACCTTGGACGCGCGGCACGACAGTTCGAACAGCTTGCCCAGGCCGGGTTCGGTGCGGCGGATGCGGTCCACGATCTGCGAACGTTCTTCCAGCAGCACGTCCTGCATCAGCGCGGTCTTGGTTTCGTCGTGCGTCGTGTAGACGCCCATCGCGTCGGGCACGATCAGGTTCTTGCCGTCGCGCAGCAGCCGGCTCCAGAGTTCCAGGTCCATGCAGTAGCGCATGCTTTCCTGCAGCAACCCGTGCTTGCGCAAGAGGTCGCGGCGGAAGATGGCGGCCTGGTTCGGAATCGACGCCTTCACCACCGTCAGCGTGCCGCGGTTGACGGGGGTGTAGTGGATCTTGCGGAAGATGCGGTTGTTGGCATCGGCCACGAACAGGTTGCCGCTGACGATCGGCGCGCGGCCCTTGGCGGCCGCGGCGCCCAGCTTGCGCAGGGCGCCCGGGTAATACAGGTCGTCGGAATTCTGCCAGCCGACATAGTCGCCCGTGGCGCGTTCGAAGCCCTTGTTGATGGCATGCGACTGGCCGCGGTCCGGCGCGCTTTCCCAATAGGTCAGGTAGCGCTCGTATTTGCGGATGATGTCCACGCTGCCGTCGGTGGAGCCGCCATCGATGATGATGTATTCCAGGCGCGGATAGCCCTGGTTCAGCACCGAGATGATGGTGCGTTCCAGAAAGCGGGCCTGGTTGAACGAGGGCGTCACGATGGTCACCTTGGGCAACAGGCCCCCGGCGATCGGCGCGGGCGGGCGCAGCTCGCTGACGAAGTCGATGAGCTGACGCGAAAACTCGTTGTTACGCTTGCGCATATAAGACCTCAACATGATGGCTACCGGGTGGCCGCAGGCAATGCGCCCGGATAGTCTGGTCGGGATTGACGGATGGCGAGGGCCACGCCGGCCAGCGTGATCGCCGCGTAAGCCATGCGGCCCCAGGCCGCGGCATGTTCTCCGGCGGCCTGGACCAGGCCCGCCATGACGCACAGCATGGCCAGGCCGCCCAGGCCATTGAGAATGGCCACCGCGCGGGAATTGCCCAGCCCGAGCAGCGAGAAATGCGCGGCCGCGTTCAGCGACAGCAGGCCCGACGCCACGATCAGCAGGCGGAAGGTGCCCAGATGGCCGTGGGCCACGGCGTCGCCCAGCAGCAGGTCCAGCAGCGGCTGGCTGACGGCCAGCACCGCCAGCGTGGCGCTGGCCGACAACGCCAGGTTCCACAGCATCATGCGGCGGATTTCGGCCTCGGCCGCGCCGGGGTAGGGCGGCGACACCGACAGGCGGCTGACGCGCGGCATGGCCTTCTGGAAGATCGCCACCGACGCGGTGTGGATCATCTGGCCCACCTGTACGCCGACGGTGTAGATCGCCAGCGCCGCCGGCCCCATCAGGCTGCCCACCAGCACCCGGTCGACCGAGCCGAAGGCCAGCGCGCTCAGGCTGTTCAGCCACGACCAGCGCGAAAACCGGAAGGCATCGGCCATGGCGCCGCGGTCGCGCACCGGGCGCACCAGCACGCGGCCATAGCGGCGGGCGAACACGCGCATCTTCACGGAGCCGGCCAGCAGCAGCCCCACGGCCTGGGCCAGCCCGGTCCAGGTGGGCGAGGCGGTCAGCCACGCCGTGGCGCAGGCCAGCGCCATCGTGCCGCTGCGGCTGACGACCTCGCACAGCGCCGTGGCGCGAAAGTCTTCCCGGCCTTTCAGGCAGCCGGACATCAACTGGTCATACTGCTGGGTCAGGTAGATCGCCAGCGCGGGCATCGCCAGCAGCGTCACCGCCACGCCGCCGAAGGTGGCCGCCGGCCAGCCCAGGTCCACCGCCAGCCACAGCACCATGGCCACCAGCGTCACCACGCCCAGCGCGCAGCCGATCAGCGACATGGCTACGCCGGCCGCGCGCAGCGCGCCGCCCGGTTCGTGCATGCGTTCGGACACCAGCTTGGTGGCGGTGACCGCGGCGCCCAGGTTGGCGGCGTTGCCGAAGCCGGCCAGCGCGATGATCATGGAATACTGGCCGAAGCCCACCGTGCCCAGCTGGCGAAACAGCAAGGGCAGGGCCACCAGCGCCGCGACCGGGCCGATGCCGTATTCCACCAGCCCCCAGAACGAGGCATTGCCGGCGATGTGCTTCCTGATGAATCGGACCATCGGATAGCCTGTTGTCGGTTGTTGATCGGCCTTAGGCCACGGGCAGCGGTTGGCCGGCCTGCTCGCGCAGGAAATGGCCGTAGGCCAGCGTCACGCCGTGGTGCAGCGAAATTTCGGGCTTCCAGCCCAGCGCCCGCACCCGCGACGAATCCAGCAGCTTGCGCGGCGTGCCGTCGGGCTTGCTGGTGTCGTACACGACGGCGCCCTGAAAGCCCACCACCTGCGCCACCACCCGGGCCAGGTCGGCGATGGACAGGTCCTGCCCGGCGCCGATGTTGTAGATGCCCTCGGCGGACGGCGATTCCATCAGCATCAGGCAGGCCTGCGCCAGGTCGTCGACGTACAGGAATTCGCGCAGCGGCGTGCCGGTGCCCCACAGCGTCACGCTGTCCTGGCTGGCCTCGCGGCCTTCATGGAACTTGCGGATCAGTGCAGGCAGCACGTGGCTGCTGTGCAGGTCGTAGTTGTCATGCGGGCCGTACAGGTTGGTCGGCATGGCGCAGATGAAGCGGGCGCCATGCTCGCGCTGGTAGGCCTCGCACAGCTTCAGGCCGGCGATCTTGGCGATGGCGTAGGGCTCGTTGGTCGCTTCCAGCGGACCGGTCAGCAGCGCGTCTTCGCGGATCGGCTGGGACGCCTCGCGCGGATAGATGCACGAGGACCCCAGGAACAGCAGCTTGCGCACCCCGGCCGCGTACGCGGCCCGGATCACGTTGCACTGGATCATCAGGTTGTGGTACAGGAAGTCCACCGGATGGTTCTGGTTGGCCAGGATGCCGCCGACCTTGGCCGCGGCCAGGTACACCACGTCCACCGGGGTGGTGGAAAAGAAGCGGTGCACCTGGTTCTGGTTTTCCAGGTCCAGCTCGGTGTGGCTGCGCGTCAGCACGTTGCGGTAGCCGCGCCGCTGCAGCTCGCGCACCAGCGCGGCCCCCACCATGCCGCGGTGGCCCGCCACGAACACGCGTTGGTCCAGGTTGGTCATGGCGCACTACTCCTTGTAGGCGTAGATTTCGTAGCCGTTCTGCTCCACCAGCGCATCGCGCCGGGCGTCCTTCAGATCGCTCTCGACCATTTCCTTGACCAGCTGCGCGAAGGTGGTGCGGGGCGACCAGCCCAGCTTTTCGCGCGCCTTGGTCGGGTCGCCCAGCAGGGTCTCGACCTCGGTCGGGCGGAAGTAGCGCGGGTCGACGCGCACGATGACCTGGCCGGGCTTGATGTCGTGCACCGGGCTGAACAGCACCGTCGCCGTCTCTTCCAGGCCTTCGCCTTCCCAGGCCAGCAGGATGCCCAGCTCGCGCGCCGCCGTATTGATGAATTCGCGCACGCTGTACTGCATGCCGGTGGCAATCACATAGTCTTCCGGCGTGTCCTGCTGCAGCATCAGCCACTGCATCTCGACGTAGTCGCGGGCGTGGCCCCAGTCTCGCAGCGCCGACAGGTTGCCCAGGTACAGGCATTCCTGCAGCCCCAGCACGATGCGCGCCAGGCCGCGGGTGATCTTGCGGGTCACGAAGGTTTCGCCGCGCTTGGGCGATTCGTGGTTGAACAGAATGCCGTTGCAGGCATACATGCCGTAGGCTTCGCGGTAGTTCACGCTGATCCAGTAGGCGTACAGCTTGGCCGCGGCGTAGGGGCTGCGCGGATAGAAGGGAGTGGTTTCCTTCTGCGGCGTTTCCTGCACCAGGCCGTACAGCTCCGACGTCGATGCCTGGTAGAAGCGGGCCTTGTCTTCCAGCTTCAGGATGCGGATCGCCTCCAGCAGGCGCAGCGTGCCCAGGCCGTCGGCGTTGGCGGTGTACTCAGGCTCTTCGAACGACACCCCCACGTGGCTCTGCGCGGCCAGGTTGTAGATCTCGTCGGGTTGCACCGACTGCACGATACGGATCAGGCTGCACGAGTCCGTCATGTCGCCATGGTGCAGCACGAAGTTGCGCGGCTGGTCGTGGGGGTCCTGGTACAGGTGGTCGATGCGCGCGGTGTTGAACAGCGAGGCGCGCCGCTTGATGCCATGGACTTCATAGCCCTTGGCCAGCAGGAACTCCGCCAGGTATGCGCCGTCTTGCCCAGTAACGCCGGTAATCAGTGCCCGTTTTGGCATGGTTTTATCCTTAAGACTTAGTCATTGCACGAAAAGAGCCGAAGGCTGCGGAACCGATGTTCAACGAGATTACTGTCGCACCCGCCGCGGAGATATCGGCCAAAAGGTCTAAGAGTTCAGCTTGGCGATAGGCAAAAAAGGATTGGATCCATTCGTCCAGCGCACCCAGCGCCGTCACCGCCAGCAAGGCCGTCAGCCCGGGCCGGCGCTGCACCGAGGCATAGATCAGCAGGGTCAGGAAGGCGTAGGCGGCCAGGTGCAGCCGCTTGTCGCCGAAGGTGTCGGACATCTGGGCCGCCAGCCCCGGCAGGTTGCCCACCGTGATCAGCACGCCGAAGAATGCCGCGGCGGCGGGCAGGCAGTAGCGGGCTACGCCGGGACGCCAAAAGGATGAGGCCGCGTCCCGCGCGTCATACCCGGCCATACATGTCCTGGAAACGCACGATGTCGTCTTCGCCCAGATAGGCGCCAGATTGCACCTCGATGATTTCGAGCGGGATCTTGCCGGGGTTCTCCAGGCTGTGGACCTCGCCCAGCGGGATGTAGGTCGACTGGTTCTCGGTCAGCAGGTACTGCTTGTCGCCGTTGTAGATGCGGGCGGTGCCCGACACGACCACCCAGTGCTCGGCGCGGTGATGGTGCATCTGCGACGACAGGCGGGCGCCAGGCTTGACCGTGATGCGCTTGACTTGATAGCGCGGACCGTGGCCCACCGAGTCGTACGAGCCCCAGGGGCGCTGCACTTCGCGGTGATGGTTCATCTCCGACCGGTGCTGGGTCTTGAAGACCTCGACCAGCCGCTTGACGTCCTGCGACCGCGTCTTGTGGGCGACCAGCACGGCGTCGGCCGTTTCGATCACCACGATGTCGTCCAGCCCCACCGAGGCCACCAGGCGGCTGGTCGAATGGATGAGGCAGTTGCGCGAGTCTTCGACCATGACGTCGCCGGTGGTGGAATTGCCTTCCGCCGTCTTCTGGGCGATGCCCCAGACCGCGTCCCAGGCGCCGACGTCGCTCCAGGAGGCCGCCAGCGGAATCACCACGGCGCTGTCGGTGCGTTCCATGATGGCGTAGTCCATCGAGTCGCTGGGGCAGGCCTCGAAGGCGGCGCCGTCCAGCTGGAACAGGGCGCTTTCGCCGTGGCCGGCGCTGACGGCCAGGCGCACCTGGGCCAGGATCTTGGGCGCCAGCCGTTCCATTTCCGCCAGGAAGACCGAGGCCTGGAAGGCGAACATGCCGCTGTTCCAGTAATAGCCGCCGTCTTCGATGAAGCGCTGGGCGACTTCCGGCGACGGCTTTTCGACAAAGCGGCGCACCCGGCGGGCAGGGGCCAGGTCATCCGGTTCGGCGGATTGAATGTAGCCATAGCCGCTCAGCGGCGCCGTGGGCGTGATGCCGAAGGTCACCAGCGCGCCCTGGCGGGCGGCCTGGTAGGCCTGGGCAAAGGCCTCGGCCAGCACCGGACCGTCTTCCAGCACGTGGTCCGACGGCATGATCAGCATCACCGGGTCTTCGCCGTCGCGCATCGCCCGCAGGGTGGCCGCGGCAATCGCCGGGGCGGTGTTGCGGGCAAAGGGTTCCAGCACGATCTCGGCGTCCTGGATGTCCAGCTCCAGCGCCTGCTCGGCGGCAATGTAGCGGTGCGCCTCGTTGCAGACCAGCATCGGGCGGGCCTGCGCGCCGGCCGATCCCAGCCGCCGCAGGGTGTTCTGCAGCAGGCTGCGGTCATCGGTCAAACGGATGAACTGCTTGGGCAACAGTTCCCGCGACAACGGCCACAGGCGCGAGCCCGAGCCGCCGCAAAGGATGACAGCCCGGTACGGGGGATGGGGGTTGGTCATGGCGCTGACTCCTTGAAGTAGGCCTGGGTGTACGGGTGCGCGCCGGGATCGGCGGCAATCGCCGCCGGCGGCTGCCAGCGGTAGCGTCGGTGCTGCCCCAGCGGCAGGCTGGCGGTATCCAGCGCCAGCTGGGCTTCGTAGGCGAGAACGATGTAATGGGTGGAGCGGCCGTTCTCGCCGGCAAAATTGGTGCCATAGAAGTGTTCGTACACGCCGCGTGGGCGCCAGGCCTGCGGCGGCAGCGTCAGGCCCAATTCTTCGCGGGCCAGCCGGCGCAGCGCCTGGGCCAGCGTTTCGTCCTTGCGCACGCGTCCGCCCGGCACGAACCAGGCGCCCTGGGCGGGCGGATTGCAGCGCAGGCCGGTCAGGTAGCGCCCGGCGGGGTCGCGCAGCAAGAGGTCGATGGACACCAGCGGCAGCATCTGCACCGCCCGGCGAAAGTCATCCTCGGGCAACAGGCCGGGGGCGGCCGGGGCGGGGCGGGGGGCAGGGCGGGCGCGCACGCCGGCCAGGGCGGGCCAGCCCAGGGGTTCAGTAGACATTTCGGCCCGTCCATCCGGAGACCGCCGTGCGGGCGATGATCATCAGGTCCATCCGGAACGTCCAGTGCTGGATGTAGTAGATGTCGTGCTCGACCCGGTCGCTCATCTTGCGCAGCGTGTCGGTCTGGCCGCGCAGGCCGTTGACCTGCGCCCAGCCGGTGATGCCCGGCTTGACGCGGTGCCGCATCATGTAGCGCTGCACCAGGTCCTTGTACAGCTCGTTGTGTTCCAGCGCGTGCGGGCGCGGGCCGACCACCGACATGTCGCCGCGCAGCACGTTCAAGAACTGCGGCAGCTCGTCCAGGCTGGTGCGGCGCAGGAAGCCGCCGATGCGGGTGATGCGGGCATCGTCGCGCGTGGCCTGGGTGACCACGCCGTGTTCCTGGTGCACGGTCATGGTGCGGAACTTGTAGACATGGAAGACCTTGCCGTCTACGCCCAGGCGCGGCTGGGTGAACAGCACCGGCCCGCGCGACGTCAGCTTGACCAGGCAGGCCACGCCCAGCATCAGCGGCGACAGGCCGATCAGGGCGCAGAAGGCAAAGCTGCGGTCGAAGGCTTCCTTGGCCAGGCCGCGCACGCCCGCGGCCGGCAGGCTGTTCAGCTGAATGGCGGGCAAGCCCAGGAACTCGCCGATGCGATGGCCCAGCAGCTGGATCGACATCACGTCGGGAATCCAGCGGATGTCCACCAGGTCGTTGCGCAGGTGATACAGCACTTCGCGCAGTTCCTGGCCGGCCTCCATCGGCAGCACGATCCACACTTCGCGCACGTTGTGTTCGCGCACGAAGCCGTGCAGGGCGTCCAGTTGATGCAGCCGCCGCACCTGCGGGGGCAGGCTTTCGTGCGGTTCGGCGTAGATGCCCGCCACTTCGTAGCCGGCCTCGCGATAGCGTTCCACCCGGCGCCACAGGTCATGGCCCAGCGCGCCAAAGCCCACCAGCAGCACACGCTTCTGGTTCAACCCGCGGTCGCGCGCCGCGCCCAGCACGGCGTAGACCGCCAGGCGTACGCCAGCCAGCGCCAGGGCGGCCGTGCCGAACCACGTGGCCGCCCACATGCGCGATACCGCCGCGCTCTGATGCATGAGAAAACTGACCAGAATGCCCAGCGCGAACACGGTAGCCCACGCCGCCAGGCTGCGCACCACCAGGTCGGTCAGCATCCGCCCGCGCCACGACACATACAGGCGGAAGGCGGGAAAGAGCGCGATGACGCCCAGGCCGCACAGATAGATCAGGAACAGATGGATCTGCGGCGGGTCCGCCAGGGTCTCGTCGGCGAACTTCAGTTCGGTGACGGCCAGGCCGCAGATGACGACGATTGCGGCGTCCAGCATGCGGTACAGATAGCTGGAACGATTGAATCTTGCCGACGTGTCCGATTGGGACGAATCCATCGCGAACTCCTGGGTGGGGGGAGTCGCCCTGCGGCCGCGTGGAAAACAACGGTGCACTGCCGCAAAGCATGTGGCTACCGTGGGAATCTTATTGAGTGCAAGAGCCACCCGAAACCTCCAAACGATGTAGGAGAAGGCTTAGGGCATCCGTCGAATGTGCGGGGTCTGGAAAAGAGAGTGGAATGTCGCAACCCGTTACGCATCGGGCTCCTTTCCAAGCAACGAAGTCATTCACTGTGGATTTGCCATGACGACATTTTTCGGAACGTTGAGCCGAGCCATTGCTGCCATCGCGCTCGTGTCCTCGCTGGGCGCTTGCGCCCTTTCCCCCGGCATGACCTTCGACGCCAAGCATCGCGTCGATCCGCTCGATCCGAATTCGGTGGCGGAGATCCGGGAAATCACGCCCAGCCTGGTGCTGGCCGACAACCGCGCCCGCCAGGCGCTGCTGGACAACGACGGCGTGTCCAAGCTGGTCGACAAGACCGAGCCGTACCGCATCGGACCCGGCGACATTCTTTCGATCGTCGTGTGGGATCACCCCGAGCTCGTGCTTCCGACGCAAACCTACGCCATCGGCACTGGGGTGACCGAACTAGCCTTCGGGGATACCGCCTCGGGCATTCCGGGCTATACGGTCTCATCCACTGGATACATCCAATTTCCCTATACAGGACTGCTGAAAGTGGCGGGCTTGACGGAACTTCAGGCGCGCAATCTCATAGTGAACAGTTCGGGTAAATACATCCAGGATCCGCAGATCACGGTGCGGGTGCTGGGCTACCGCAGCAAGCGAGTCTACGTCGAGGGTGAAGTCAAGACGCCGGGCACCGTCGCGATCAACGACATTCCCATGACCCTGTTGGAAGCGATCAATCGCGCGGGCGGCATCCTGCCCACGGGCGATCGCAGCAGTGTCTATGTCATCCGCGAAGGCAAGCCGACCCGCGTCAACCTGCCCGCCCTGATCGACCGTGGGCAGGACCTGAACCATGTCATGCTCAAGTCGGGCGACATCGTCCGGGTGACGCCGCGAGACGACAGCAAGGTGTTCGTGACGGGCGAAGTGACTACGCCCGCCTCGATTGTGATGAGGGATGGAAGGCTGACGCTGAACGAAGCGCTGGGTGTGGCCGGAGGACCCAACCAGCTGACTGCGGACTCGTCACAGGTGTTTGTGGTGCGCAGTACCGAGCAGGCGACGCCGCTGGTGTTCCATCTGAACGCCGCATCGCCGCAGGCTTACGCGGTGGCGGAGAAGTTCGAGTTGCAACCCAAAGACGTCGTGTTCGTGGATACAGCGGCCCTGGTGCGGTGGAACCGCTTCATCAGCAACCTGTTCCCCAGCGCGCAAACGGTGCAGACCGTGCATTCCATCAAGTAATCGACCCGGGGCCCGCCCGGCGCCGCTGGGCGCGTGCGGGCCCCGACCCACGCCTTTGGGGGCGTCGCGACCGCGGCGGCGCCTATTCTTGGAGAGCTGCATGTCGTTGCCTATCGAATCGTTCGAGCCCTCCGTCCCGGCTCGCCAGCAGGAAACCCCGCTGTCCTCGCACGTGGACGCCATCTTCTCCAACCGATGGCTGATCATCGCCATCACTTTGGTCGCGCTGTTGGGCGCCGCCCTCTACGTGATGGTGACGCCATCGGTCTACCAGGCCGACATCATCGTCCAGGTGGAGGAGGAACTGCCGCAAGGCCAGAGCCGCAGCCTGCTGGGCGACGTCTCGGCCATTTTCGACACCAAGGCCGAGACCTCCGGCGAAATGGAAGTGCTGCGTTCGCGCATGGTGGTGGGGCCGGCCGTCGACAAGTTCATGCTGTACATCCACGCCAAGCCGCGCTATTTCCCGGTGGTGGGCGAATGGCTGGCGCAGCGCCATGAAAGCCTGCCGTACCCCTCCGGCCTGCCGCGCGGCGGCTATGCCTGGGGCGGCGAATCCATTTCGATCTCGCAGCTGGACGTGCCCAACGAATGGCTGGGCAAGCCGTTTCGCGTGACGACGCAGGGCGAGGGCGCCTACACGCTGTTCGACAAGGTCACCGGGTCCACCTTCAAGGGCACGGTGGGCAAGCCGGAACATTTCCTCTTGCCGGGCGGCGGGGCGATGGACGTGCACATCGATGCGCTCAGCGGCCGCCCGGGCACGGAATTCACCGTGTCACGCAGCTCGCGCCTGGCGGCCATCGAGGACGTGCAGTCGCGCCTGGGCATCTTTGAACGCGGCCGCACGTCGGGCGTCATCGGCGTGACGATGGAAGGCAATGATCCCGTGCTGACCACCGCCGTGCTGAACCAGATCGGCCAGGAATACGTGCAGCAGAACGTCAACCGCAAGTCGGCCCAGGCCGAGAAGTCGCTGGCGTTCCTGGACAAGCAATTGCCGCAGCTCAAGCAGGAACTGGACGCGGCCGAAACCAAGTACAACTCGCTGCGCAACAAGCGCGGCACCATCGACCTGAGCGAAGAAGCCAAGCTGATCCTGGCGCAATCGGTCGACGCCCAGACCAAGGTGATGGAACTGCGCGCCAAGCGCCAGGAACTGATCACCCGGTTCGCGCCGACCCACCCCAGCATCGTGGCCATCGACCGCCAGATCGCGTCGCTGACGGGCGACGTCAACCGCATCGGCAACAACATCAAGCAATTGCCCGACCTGGAGCAGGACGTGGTGCGCCTGGTGCGCGACGTGCGCGTCAACACCGAGCTGTACACGGGGCTGCTGAACAATGCGCAGCAATTGCGCCTGATCCGCGCGGGCAAGGTCGGCAACGTGCGCATCCTGGATGCCGCGGTGCAGCCGGACAAGCCGGTGCGCCCCAAGGCCGCCATCATCATCGGCGTGGCCACGGCCATCGGCCTGATCTTCGGCGTGCTGTGCGCCTTCGTGCGCAATGCGCTGTTCGGCGGCTTGTCCGAGCCGGACGACGTGGAACGCTACACCGGCCTGCCGGTGCTGGCCGCCATTCCCCACAGCGACCTGCAGGACAAGCTGTGGCGCCGCAGCCGGCGCAAGAACGCCATGGTGCCGGCGCTGCTGGCGCAAAGCCAGGGCAATGCGCCGCCCATCGAAAGCCTGCGGTCGTTCCGCAACGTGTTGCAGGCGTCGCTGCGCCAGTCGGCCAACAACATGGTCATGTTCACCGGGCCGGTGGCGGGCGTGGGCAAGTCGTTCCTGTCGGCCAACTTCGCCTTCATCCAGGGTGGCGTCGGCAAACGCGTACTGCTGATCGATGCCGACTTCCGCAAGGGCCAGCTGAACCGCTATTTCGGCGTGCCCAAGGAAGACGGCCTGTTCGAAGTGCTGTCGGGCACCATCCCGCTGGAACGCGTGCGCAAGCACAGCGTGTCCGAAGGCGTGGACTTCATCGCCACTGGCGCGGTCACCTTCGATCCGTCGGAACTGCTGGCGTCGCCGATCTTCGGCCAGACGCTGCGCGAGCTGTCCAGCCAGTACGACATGGTGATCCTGGACACCGCGCCGGTGCTGTCCTCGCCGGATGCGGCCGTGGTCGGCACGCATGCGGCGGCGGTCATGGTGGTGGTGCGGTCGGGCATGAATACCGTGGGCGAAATCCGCGAGACGGCCAAGCGGCTGATCCAGGCGGGGGCGCCGGTGGACGGGGTGCTGTTCAACGGCCTGAAGCTGATGCCCGAGCGGTTCGGCTTCCGGTCCAAGTACGGTGGCTACCGATATTCGCGGGCGGCGTACTACGGCGATTTCAAGCAGAACGGCCCCAAGTAACCTCCGCGGAGAACTGGCATGCATGGAACTTTTGGCTGGGAATCCCCGCAGATCCTGGATGCGGTCTTCAAGGCTTATGACATACGCGGCACGGTGCCGGACGAGATCGACGCGCGCTTCGCCCATAGCCTGGGCATGGCGGTGGGCGTGCGGGCGCGCGATCTGGGCGCACGCGCCGTGGTGGTGGGGCGCGACGGCCGCCTGAGCAGCGTGGAATTGGCGGCGGCGCTGCAGGCCGGGCTGCGCTCGGCCGGCATGCACGTCATCGACATCGGCATGGCGACCACGCCGATGGTCTATTTCGCCGCGCGGCTGATGGACACCGGCGCCGGCATCGCTATCACCGGCAGCCACAACCCGCCGGCCTACAACGGCTTCAAGATCGTGCTGGACGGCGCGTCGCTGTACGGCGAGGGCATCACGGCGCTGCGTGACGCCATGCGCCTGCCGATCGAATCGGCCAGCGTGGCGGGCGGGCGCACCCAGATGCAGATGCAGCCGTGCTATGCGGCGCGGCTGCTGGGCGACATCCGCATGACGCGGCCGATGAAGATCGCGATCGACTGCGGCAGCGGCGTGGCCGGCGCGGTGGCGCCGGCGCTGTTCCGCGCGCTGGGCTGCGAGGTCACCGAGCTGTTCTGCGAGGTAGACGGCTCGTTTCCCGGCCATCATCCGGACCCGGCCGACCCGCAGAACCTGCAGGACCTGATCTATTGCCTGCGCTATTCCGATTGCGAGGTCGGCCTGGCGTTCGACGGCGACGGCGACCGGCTGGGCGTGGTCAGCAAGTCCGGCCAGATCATCTGGCCCGACCGGCAGCTGATCCTGTTCGCCCGCGACGTGCTGGCGCGCAACCCGGGCGCCGAGATCCTGTACGACGTCAAGTGCAGCCGCCACGTGGCCCGCGCCGTCGTCGAAGCGGGCGGCAAGGCCACCATGTGCCGCACGGGCCATTCGCTGGTCAAGGCGAAGATGCGCGAAACCGGCGCGCTGCTGGCCGGCGAGATGAGCGGCCACATCTTCTTCAAGGAACGCTGGTACGGCTTTGACGACGGCCTGTATGCCGCCGCCCGACTGCTGGAGATCCTGTCCGCGGCGCCGGACCCCTCGGCGCTGCTCGAAAGCCTGCCGCAGTCCTGCGCTACCCCCGAAATCAAGCTGGAAACCGCCGAAGGCGAACACGTCGAACTGGTGGAGGCACTGCGCGAAAACGGGGAATTCCCGGGCGCGCTCTCCATCAACAACATGGACGGTGTGCGGGTCGACTACGCCGACGGCTTCGGCCTGGCGCGGCCGTCCAACACCACGTCGACGGTGGTGCTGCGTTTTGAAGGAGACACCGTGGCCGCCCTGGCCCGCATCGAGGAGGACTTTCGCAACGCGTTCCGGCGCATTGCACCTCATATCCGTTTACCGTTCTAAGGAGCATCACGCGATGGGAAAGGCGAATTTTGCGATAGAGGCCCCGGCCGACAGCGAGACGGCAGGGCTGGCCGACAGCCCCGAATGGCAGGCGTATGCGCAGGCAGCGGTCGACGCGCCGCTGGATGCGAGCGCGCTCAAGGTGATCGAGGCCGCGGGCCTGTGCGTGGACCTGACCATGCAACGGCAATCGCCGGCGCTGGACGCGGCCGCCCTGGCGCTGCTGCGCGCTCGCGGGCTGGACGCGGCGCGCCAGGCGCTGTTCGCGGGCGGTCCGGTCAACTGGACCGAAGACAAGCCCGCCTGGCACACGGCGCTGCGGGCCGGCCGCACCCGCGAACAACCGGACGGGCAGGACGAAGATTCGGTCTGCGAATATTCGCGCATGGCCGACTTCGTGCGCCGCACCGACCAGACGGCCGATTTCTCGACCGTGCTGCACATCGGCATCGGCGGCAGCGACTGGGGGCCGCGCCTGGCCATCCAGGCCTTTGGCGGCGCGGGCCAGCGCCGCCAGATCCGCTTCGTGTCCAACATCGACGGCCATGCCTTCCATGATGCAGTGGCGGGGCTGGACCCGCGCCGCTGCCTGGTGGTGGTGTCGTCCAAGTCCTTCACTACCGCCGAGACGCTGCACAACGCCCGCGCCGCCATCGCCTGGCTCAAGCAGGGCGGCGTGGCCGACGTGTCCGCGCACCTGGCGGCCGTGACCGCCAACGTGCCCGCCGCCCGCGCGCTGGGCGTGCCGTCCAGCCAGGTATTCCGCATGTGCGACTGGGTCGGCGGACGCTATTCCGTCTGGTCGGTTGCCGGCCTGTCCATCGCGCTGACCGTCGGCGCCGAGGTGCTGATCGGCATGCGCGCCGGCGCCGAAGCCATGGACCAGCACTTCCAGCAGGCGCCGCTGGCGTCCAACGCGCCGGTGCAGCTCGCCTTGGCCGGGCTGGTCAACTGCAGCGTGCTGGGCCATACCTCGCTGAACATCGCCGCTTACAGCGCCCGGCTGCTGCACCTGGTGACCTACCTGCAGCAGCTGGAAATGGAATCGCTGGGCAAGCGCGTCGCCGGTGACGGTGCCGAGGTTGGCGTGCCTACGGCCCCCATCATCTGGGGCATGCCGGGCACCGACGGCCAGCACACCTTCTTCCAATGGCTGCACCAGAGCGCCGAGGGCGCGCCGGTGGACTTCATCGCCAGCCTGCAAGGCCATGCCGATAGCCCGGATGCCCATCGCATGCTGCTGGCCAACTGCCTGGCGCAGCGCCAGGCGCTCTTGCGCGGCAAGTCGCTGGAACAGGCGCTGCTGGACGTCGCCCATGTCGACGACCCGGACAAGGCGCTGAGCCTGGCCCGCCATCAGGTGCATCCGGGCGGGCGACCGTCCACGCTGATCGTGCTGCGCCAGCTGGACCCGCGCGGCCTGGGCGCGCTGCTGGCGCTGTACGAGCACAAGGTGTTCGTGCAGAGCGTGGTCTGGGGCATCAACCCCTTCGATCAATGGGGCGTGGAACTGGGCAAGCGGCTGGCCACCGGCATCGAGCGCGAGCTGGCGGTGCCCGTGTCGGCCGGCGTGGTCGACTGGGGCCACGATGCCTCGACCTCGTACTGGATCGACCGCTACCGTGGCCACGCGCAGGCGCCGCGTCCGCGCCATGCCTGGGTGCCCGGCGTGGCTGCCCATCTCTGACGGAGCCTGGCGATGGCGGACATGCGGGTATTGGTCACCGGCGGCGCGGGCTACATCGGCGCCCACACGCTGGTGGCGATGCTGGCCGCGGGCCAGCGGCCGCTGGTGCTGGACAACTTCAGCAACGGCAGCCCCGAGGCGGTGCGGCGGGTCGAACGCCTGTGCGGCGCGCGGATTTCCCTGGTCGAAGGGGACATCCGCCAGCCCGGCCAGGTGCAGGGCTTGCTGGCGCGGGCGGCGGCCGACGGCGACCCGGTGCAGGCCGTGCTGCACCTGGCCGGCTGCAAGGCCGTGGGCGAATCGGTGGCCGACCCGCTCAAGTACTACGACAACAACGTGGCGGGCTCGCTGGCGTTGCTGCGCGCCATGCGCGAAACCGGCGTGGCGCGGCTGGTGTTCAGCTCGTCCGCCACGGTCTACGGTGAACCCCAGTCGCTGCCGTTCACCGAAGCCCACCCGCTGGCCCCCGCCAACCCCTACGGCCGCACCAAGCTGATGGTCGAGCAGATGCTGCGCGACCTGTGTGCGGCCGAACCGGATTTCGGCGCGGTGACCTTGCGCTACTTCAACCCGATCGGCGCGCATCCCAGCGGCCAGATCGGCGAAAGCCCGCGCGATGTGCCCAACAATCTGTTCCCCTTCATCACCCAGGTGGCGGTGGGGCGGCGGCCCTTCCTGAACGTGTTCGGTGACGACTACGCCACGGCAGACGGCACCGGCGTGCGCGATTACCTGCACGTCATGGATCTCGCCCAGGGGCATGTGCGGGCCCTGGCCTATGCGGCCGGCCATCCTGGCTTTGTCGCGGTCAACCTGGGCACGGGGCAGGGCACCAGCGTGCTGGAACTGGTGCGCGCGTTCGAACGGGTCAACCAGTGCCGCATTCCGCTGCGCACGGTGGCGCGCCGGCCGGGCGACATCGAGCGCATGTGGGCCGACCCGGCGCTGGCGGCCTCGCTGCTGGGCTGGCGCAGCCGCCATGGCGTGGACGCCATGTGCGCCGACGGCTGGCGCTGGCAGCAGGGCAACCCCGAAGGCTACGACGCCGATCCGCCTGCGGCATAACCCCAACAGCCTGTCGGACGAATTCCGCGAATGCCGCGCAAGCGGTTACAGTTGACGGATATATTGCGAAGCAGCATCGCCGCGCGGCCCGGCCGTCATCCGGCGATGCACCGTCAGCGAGGCACCCTCATGTTCGACTCTCATTCCCAGGCCGGCCTGCGCGCCGGCTTTTCCATCCCGACGGGACGGCCCCAATGAGCGGCCCGACCTACCTGCCGCCCGCCCACTGGAACCTGGACAGCATTGTGTCCGGCCTGCGCGAGGCCCGCGTCGCCTGGCGCGGCCCCCGCGGCCGTCTGCGCGAAGACGCCGGCCTGCGTGAATTCCCGTCCCAGGAAAGCCTGCGCCAGATCATCAAGGACCTCTGTGGCGCCTTGTTCCCGATGCGCCTGGGCCCCATCGACCTGCGCGAGGAAGTCGAAGACTTCTACGTCGGCCACACCATCGGCGCGGCGCTGGATGCCTTGCTGCACCAGGTCGGGCTGGAGCTGCAATACGTCGGGCGCCACGATCCGGCCTTGCAGGCCGATACCCAGCAGCGCGCCATCGAGATCGTGCGCCAGTTCGGCGCCGAGCTGCCGCGCGTACGCGCCGCGCTTGACCTGGATGTGACCGCCGCCTACCAGGGCGACCCGGCCGCGCACAGCGTCGACGAAGTGCTGCTGTGCTACCCCGGCGTGGCGGCCATGATCCACCACCGCCTGGCCAACGTGCTGTACCGGCTGGGCGTGCCCATGCTGGCGCGCATCGTGGCCGAGATCGCCCATGCCGACACCGGCATCGACATCCACCCCGGCGCCACCATCGGCCGCAGCTTCTTCATCGACCACGGCACCGGTGTCGTGATCGGCGAAACCGCCATCATCGGCGACCGCGTGCGGCTCTACCAGATGGTCACGCTGGGCGCCAAGCGCTTCCCGCCCGGCGAAAACGGCGAGCTCAAGAAAGGCCTGGCGCGCCATCCGCTGATCGAAGATGATGTCGTGATCTACGCGGGCGCCACCATCCTGGGTCGCGTCACCATCGGCAAGGGCTCGACCATCGGCGGCAACGTCTGGCTCACGCGCAGCGTGCCGCCGGGCAGCAACGTCACCCAGGCCAGCCTGGTCAGCGACATGCCGGATTGCGGCCTGGGCGGCTGACGCCCGCGGCCCAAACGCCCTCGGAGCCACGATGGACACACGAGTTTCGGATCTGGCCGCGCTGCGCGGCTTCGTCGACCGCCACCCGCGGCTGTTCGTCCTGACCGGGGCGGGCGTCAGCACCGATTCCGGCATTCCCGACTACCGCGACACCGACGGCGAATGGAAGCGCAAGCCGCCCATGACCTTGCAGACGTTCATGGGCGACGACCTGGCCCGGGCCCGCTACTGGGCCCGCAGCATGGTGGGCTGGCGCCGTTTCGGCCAGGTGCAGCCCAATGCCTCGCACCGCGCGCTGGCGCGGCTGCAGCACCGCGGCCTGGTGTCCATTCTGGTGACCCAGAACGTCGACGGCCTGCACGAGGCTGCCGGCAGCCGCGACGTGGTCGACCTGCACGGCCGGCTGGACGAAGTACGCTGCATGAACTGCGATTGGCGGGGAGGCCGCCAGGCCTGGCAGGAAGCCCTGCACGAACGCAATCCCGACTGGATCGCCTTCGAGGCCGACGATGCGCCCGACGGCGACGCCGACCTGGACGGCGTGGATTTTGCGTCGTTCCGCGTGCCGCCCTGTCCGCGCTGCGGCGGCATCGTCAAACCCGACGTCGTGTTTTTCGGCGAAACCGTGCCGCGCGACCGGGTCGACCGGGCCAACGCCGGCCTCATGGCCGCCGACGCGGTGCTGGTGGCAGGTTCGTCGCTGATGGTCTATTCCGGTTACCGGTTTGTGACGGCGGCATCCCGCAATGGCATGCCGATCGCCGCCATCAACCTGGGCCGCACCCGGGCCGACAACCTGCTCACGCTCAAGGTGGAACTGCCCTGCGCAGTGGCGCTGGACGCCCTATAACGGGGACAGAGACCGGCCGGTTTTTGACCGGTTTAACCAAGTCCCTGCCCTGTAAGGGTTTTTTCTCGCGGTTACAGAGCTTTCCATAGGGTTGTCCACAGATACTGTGGATAAATCCTAGGGATAACCCCGATTTTTAGCGACTTTTAAGGCCGAGATCGCCGGGATTCAGCCCTCGGCGTCCTGGATGGCGTCGCCCATCAAGGCCTTGCGGGCCGCGTGCCAGCTGCCCGCGTCCGGGGCATACAGCAGGCCGCCGCTGCGGTGGGTGGGCTTGTAGGGCGACCCGTCAAAGCGCGCCGCGTAGCCGCCCGCTTCGCGGTGCAGCAGCCAGCCGGCGGCGTGGTCCCACGCGGTCAACTGGTTGTACAGCGCCACGTGGCTGTGGCCGGCGGCCAGCATGCGGTATTCGTGCGCAGCGCAGCGCAGGCTGGCGGTGCTGCCCAGCCGCGACAGGTTGCCGTTGACGGTCGTGCGCAGCGGCTCGGGCAGGGCGCCGGTGGCAATCAGCCCATCCATGTCCTCGGGCGGCGCCGGGGCGGCCACGGCCAGCGCGGCCTGCTTGCCGTTTTCATATTCCATCCACGCGCCTTCGCCGCGCACGGCCAGCGCGCTGTCGCGATTGACGGGGTCGTAGATCACGCCGGCGATCACGTCGCCGCGATGACAGGCGGCGATCATCATGCCGAACAGCGGCAGTCCGGCGACATAGTTGCGGGTGCCGTCGATGGGGTCGATCAGGAACGCCAGGTCGGCGTCCACCAGCATGTTCAGCAGCGCCGGGTTGCGGGTCGAGGCTTCTTCGCCGATCAGCACGGCGCCGGGGTGCAGCTTGGACAGGCGCGCGGCGATCAGGCGTTCGGCGGCCTCGTCGGCGTCGGTGACCAGGTCGCGCGGCGAGGTCTTGTCGCGCACGGACCCCTCGGGCAGGTTGCGAAAGCGCGGCATGACTTCCGCCTGCGCCGCGTCTGCCAGGATGCTCGCCAGCCGGCGGGTGTCCTCGCGGGTAAATGATCTGCTCATAATCGCTCGTCCAGGGAACGCGCAAATCTATCACGCCTGGGCGGCAATTGATCGCGATTTATAACCGTATGAACTTAAAGGGAATTTTGTACCTGTGCAGGAGTTATCTGCCAGGTTGTCCACAATTCCTGGGGATAAACGGGACCCGAGCCCCGTTTATCCGGCCAGGACGGGCGCCGAGCGGCGCCCGCGCAGTGCCGGGGCTCAGGCGCCCAGGTCGACGCAGAGGTACTTGATCTCCAGGTACTCTTCGATGCCGTACTTCGAGCCTTCGCGGCCCAGGCCCGATTGCTTGACGCCGCCGAACGGGCCGACTTCGTTGGAGATCAGGCCGGTGTTGATGCCGACGATGCCGTATTCCAGCGCTTCGGACACGCGCCAGATGCGGGCGTAGTCGCGGGTGAAGAAGTACGCGGCCAGGCCGAAGATGGTGTCGTTGGCCATGCCGATGACTTCGTCTTCGGATTCAAAGCGGAACAGCGGCGCGACCGGGCCGAAGGTCTCTTCGGTGGCAAAGCGCATCGACTGCGTCACGTCGCGCACCACGGTGGGTTCGAAGAACGTGCCGCCCAGCGCATGCGGCTTGCCGCCCGCGATGACCTTGGCGCCGTGCGAGGTGGCGTCGGCGATGTGTTCCTGCACCTTTTCCACCGCGCTGGCGTCGATCAGCGGACCCTGCGTCACGCCGTCGGCAAAGCCGTCGCCCACCTTCATGGCGTTGACCTTGGCCACCAGGCGCTTGGCGATTTCCTCATACACGCCGGCCTGCACGTAGATGCGGTTGGCGCACACGCAGGTCTGGCCGGCGTTGCGGTACTTGGACGCCAGGATGCCGTCCACGGCGCGGTCCAGGTCGGCATCGTCGAACACGATGAACGGCGCGTTGCCGCCCAGTTCCAGCGACAGCTTCTTGATGGTGGGGGCGCATTGCTCCATCAGCGTGCGGCCGACTTCGGTCGAACCGGTGAAGCTCAGCTTGCGCACCACGTCGCTTTCGCACAGCGCGGCGCCGATGTCGCGCGAGCTGCCCGTGATGACGTGGAACACGCCGGCCGGCACGCCGGCTTCTTCAGCCAGCACGGCCAGCGCCAGCGCGGTCAGCGGGGTCTGCTGGGCAGGCTTGACCACCATGGTGCAGCCGGCGGCCAGCGCCGGGCCGACCTTGCGGGTGATCATCGCGGCCGGGAAGTTCCAGGGCGTGATCGCAGCGGTCACGCCGATGGGCTGCTTGAGCGCCAGCAGGCGCTGGCCGGCCTTGGGGCTTTGCAGCACGTCGCCGTCGATGCGCTTGGCTTCTTCGGCAAACCACTCCAGGAACGACGCGGCGTAGGCGATCTCACCGGCCGCCTCGGTCACGGGCTTGCCCTGTTCCGAGGTCATGATGGCGGCCAGGTCCTGCTGGTTCTGCATCATCAGCTGGGACCACTTCAGCAGGATCGCGGCGCGTTCCTTGCCGGTCTTGGCGCTCCAGGCGGGCAGGGCGGCCTCGGCGCTGGCGATGGCCTGTTCGGTTTCCTTGCGGCCCAGCTTGGGCACGGACACGATGGTCTTGCCGGTGGACGGGTTGTCGACGGGGATCGACGGGCCATTGCCCGCGGCAACCCACTTGCCGTCGATGTAGCAGGCGTCACGCAGCAGGTCGGGACGCGAAAGGGGATGGGTCAAAGACGTCATTGCAATAGTCTCCTAATAGGAACGCGGCCGCCGGGGCGGAATTGACGCGGGCGCAGCGGAAATCCGCTACGCCCGCAATCGCCGTGCCCGGCGGCCGGAAAACCGGATCATCGGGCCGGGACCCGACTTGACCTGGGCCGACTTGGCCTTAAGCGGCCAGCGACTCGGTCAGGATGGCCAGCGCGCGATCGAACTGGGCATCGGGAATGGTCAAGGGGTACAGGAAGCGCAGAACGTTGCCGTATACGCCGCAGCTTAGCAAAATCAGGCCGCGTTCCAGGGCGCGGGCCTGCACGCGCTTGACGGCTTCGGCGTCAGGCTTGCCATGGGCGTCGTTCAGTTCCAGCGCCACCATCGAGCCCAGGCCGCGCACATCGGCGATGCCGGCCACCTTGCCGCGCAGGCCTTCCAGGTGGGCGCGCAGCTTGTCACCCAGGGTGACCGAGCGTTCGCACAGCTTTTCTTCGGCGATCACGTCCAGCACGGCGTGGGCCGCGGCCACCGCCAGCGGGTTGCCGGCGTAGGTGCCGCCCAGGCCGCCCGCGGCCGGGCCGTCCATGACGTCGGCGCGGCCGACCACGCCCGAGATCGGGAAGCCGCCGCCCAGGCTCTTGGCCATGGTGATCAGGTCGGCCTGCACCGAGTGGTGTTCCATCGCGAACAGCTTGCCGGTGCGGCCAAAGCCGGTCTGCACTTCATCGGCGATCAGCAGAATGCCGTGTTCGTCGCAGACCTTGCGCAGTGCGGTCATGAGTTCGGGCGGGGTGATGTTGAAGCCGCCTTCGCCTTGCACCGGTTCGATGATGATGGCTGCCACGCGCTTGGGGTCGATGTCGACCTTGAACAGCAGGTCCAGCGCCTTGAGCGAATCGGCCACCGTGATGGCCTGCGTGGCGTTGGGGAAGGGCACGTGATAGATGTCGCCCGGCATCGGGCCGAACGACAGCTTGTAGGGGGCGACCTTGCCGGTCAGCGCCATGCCCAGCATGGTGCGGCCATGGAACGAGCCCGAGAAGGCGATGACGCCCGAACGGCCGGTGGCCGAGCGCGCGATCTTGACGGCGTTCTCGACGGCTTCGACGCCGGTCGTGAAGAAGGCGGACTTCTTCAGGCCGTCGATGGGGGCCAGGCGGTTGATGCGTTCGGCCAGCGAGATGTAGCCCTCGTAGGGCACGATCTGGTAGGCGGTGTGCGTGAAGTTGTCGAGCTGGGCGCTGACGGCGGCCTTGACCTTGGGGTGCAGGTGGCCGGTGTTCAGCACCGCGATGCCGCCCGCGAAATCGATGTATTCCTTGCCGTTGGCGTCCCACAGCGTGGCGTTTTCGGCGCGCACGGCATAGAAATCGCACATGACGCCGACGCCACGCGGCGTGGCCAGGGAACGGCGGGTATTCAGGTCCTGATTCTTCATCTCAGCCTCGGATGGCAGTGGGCGGGAAAAACCTTATTTAATGCTACTATGGCCCCATTGTTGGGAACCACTTTTATAAATCAGGTAGAACCAATTGCGGTCCATCGTCGGGGATTTGCTGCTGCTGCGCCTGGCCGATGCCGCCGGCGGGCCGATGAACAAGCGGCTCTATCATGGCATTCGCGAAGCCATCCTTGATGGTTCCATTGCCGCGGACTCCCGCCTGCCCGCCTCGCGCGACCTGGCCGCCGAACTCGGCATCGCCCGCAACACCGTGGTCCACGTCTACAGCCAGCTGCTGGCCGAAGGCTACACCCGCAGCCGCCAGGGCAACGGCACCTTCGTCAACGCCTCGCTGCCCGATTCCTACCTGGCCAGCGGCCGCCAGTCGCGCCGTGCGCCCACGCCGCAGCCGCGTCCGGCGCTGTCCGCGCGCGGCGCCGCCATCGTCGATGGCGTGTCGGCCTCGCCCTACCAGTGGGGCGCCTTCATGCCCGGCGTGCCCGACCTGACCGAATTCCCCCACAAGAAATTCGGCCGCATCTTTTCCGCGCTGTGGCGCAACCCCACGCCCGACCTGCTCACCTACGCCTACGGCGGCGGCCTGCCGGCGCTGCGCGAGGCGTTGGCCGAGCACCTGGCGCTGACGCGTTCCATCGACTGCGACCCCGACCAGATCCTTATCACCGAAGGGTCGCACCAGGCCATCGACCTGGCCACGCGCATCCTGGGCGAAGCGGGCGAAACCGCCTGGGTCGAAGACCCGGGCTATTGGGGCGCGCGCACGGTGCTGCAGGCCAATGGCCTGCGCACGGTGCACCTGCCGGTCGACGAAGAAGGCATGCGCCTGCCGGAAGGCGGCGCCTTGCCCGGCGGCGCGCCGCCGCGCTTCATCTTCGTCACGCCGTCGCACCAGTATCCGCTGGGGCCGGTCATGTCGCTGGCGCGCCGCCGCCAACTGCTGGCCGTGGCGCACCAGCACGGCAGCTGGATCATCGAAGACGACTACGACAGCGAGTTCCGCTTTTCCGGCCGGCCCATCGCGTCGCTGCTGGGGCTGGAGCCCGATGCGCCCGTGATCTACATGGGCACCTTCAGCAAGACGCTGTATCCGGGCCTGCGGGTGGGGTATCTGGTGCTGCCAAAGCCGCTGACCGCCGCGTTCCAGGCAGCCCACGCCGAGCTGTACCGCGAAGGCCACCTGATGACGCACGCGGCGTTGGCCACTTTCATCGCCGAAGGCCACTACGCGGCCCACATCCGCCGCATGCGCATGCTGTACGCCCGCCGCCGCGCCATGCTGGTCAACCTGATCGAACGGCGCCTGGGGCCTGACTGGCTGCATCGCGACGCCAGCCTGGCGGGCCTGCACCTGGTGCTGACGCTGCCGGCACACATGGACGACCTGCGCGTCGTGGACGTGGCGCGCCGTAAGGGCGTGCTGACCCGTGCGCTGTCGCGCTACTACATCAGCGCCGAAGGGCGCCGCCCTGGCTTGCTGCTGGGCTACGCCTGCGTGCCCGAGCACGACATCGCGCGCAAATTCGAAGTGCTGCTGGAAAGCCTGGCGGAAGTGGCGCGCACCACGCCGGCACCGCTGGCGTTGGCCGAGGCGGGCGGCTAGAGCATGCCGCCGTCGCGCCGTGCGAGGCGCGGCGCGGCCCCGTTCACAGCAAGCCGCCTGGCGCGCCGGGGCCGCCCAGCGCGGCCTTGAACGCCGCGGCGTTGCGCATGCCCTGGTCTTCGTAATTGGTGTTGAACACCGCGTGCGCCTGCGCGCTCTGCTGCGCCACCTGCTGGAAACGGCGCACCAGTTCGGCTAGTTCCTCTTCAGAATATTCGTACTGGAAACGGCCCGACGACGCGCTGCCCGATGCGTTCCAGGTGGCCGTGTTGCGCCCGTGCAGGCGTAGCAGCGTCAGGTCGGGATGCGTGCATTCCCATACCGCGGGCACGCTGTTGTCAAAGCCCTGCGGCGCATCGACTACGGTATGCACCACCCCCAATTCGCGTTCCATCGCCAGCGTGGCCGCCGTGGCTGCGGGCGTGGCGAACCAGCTGCGATGGCGAAACTCCACCGACACTAGATGGTCTTCCAGGCGCCGCACGCAGTCGGCAACCAGCGCCATGCCGCGCGCATCGCGCTGGACCCACGGCGGAAACTGAAAATGCACCGCGCCCAGCTTGTCCGCCATGCGCAGCGGCTCCAGCGCCAGCGTGTAGCGGCGCCACAGTTCGTCGCGCAGGTCGTCGGGCATGCCGCGGTGGTAGATCACCGGTTCGGGCCAGTCGCCCAGTTCCTGGCGGATATCGGCCGGCAATGCTGTCAGCGGCGTCTGGTGGCCGGTGAACAGCCGGTACGCCTTGATGTTGAAGACGAAGTCGTCCGGTGTGCGTTGCGCCCACAGGTAGGCGTTTTCCGCGCTGGGCAGGGCGTAATAGCTGGAATCCACCTCGGCCAGGCCGAAACGCGAGGCGTAAAAGCGCAGGCGCGCTTCGGCGCTGTTGGCGTGGGGCGGATAGAAGCGGCCGCAAGCCAAGAGCGTGGGGTCGGTCCAGGAAGCGGTGCCGGCAAGCAGACGCATGGCGTGGGGCAAGCGCCGCGGGGGCGGCACGACGGATAGGAAGCCTTCGATTTTTTCATTCTCGTGCCGTTTTTTCAATTTTTGTTGCAACTTGAGCGACGTTGGTTGTCATTGACGCCAGATCGTCGTGGTATTTCTTCCTGTCCACCGGGGATGTTGACCCCGGGGCGTATCGACACTCGTTGTCGGCGCGCAGGTGCAATGCGACATGGGAGATCCCTGATGCTGTCATTGGTGCTATTGCGTGTCGGGCTGCCCCAATGAGCGGCCTGTTCAATTCCGACGCCCGCCTCTACCGCCTGCAAGGCGAGGGTGCGCTGGCGTCGCTGCATGTCGAAGGCTGGACCGGCCGCGAGGCGCTGTCGGGCGTGGCGCAACTGCGCGTGGTGGCCCTGTCGGATGATGCCGGCCTGTCGTTGCAGGACATGATCTCGCGTCCCGTCACGCTCTGGACCACGCGCGCCGACGGCAGCCGCAGCGGCCGCAGCGGCGTGGTGCGCGAAGCGGAACTGCTAGCCGGCGATGCGGGCCTGGCGCGCTACCGGCTGACGGTGGCGCCCTGGCTGTGGCTGGCCACGCAGCGGCGCGCCAGCCGCCTGTTCGAGAACAAGCCAGTGCTGGACATCGTGCGCCACGTGCTGGACACCTACGAAGGCTACGTCTATCGCATCGCGGCCGACGTCGAAGGCGCGCTGGCCGACCTGGCCCCGCGCCCCTACACCACGCAGTATCGCGAGACCGACTACGCCTTCATCAGCCGCCTGTTGGCCGAGGCCGGCCTGGGCTGGACCGTGCTGGAAGACGCCGAGGTGCCGGCGCGCCACGTGGTGCAGATTTTTGCCGACAGCCGCACTCTGGCCGAAGACGCGGAATCGGCCAGCGGCGGCGTGCGGTTCCAGCGCGCCAGCGCCACGGAATCGCGCGACACCGTGCAGGCCCTGGTGCGCCAGCGCCGCCGCACGCCCGACAGCATCACGGTGCTGGGCTGGCACGACAGCGGCAAGCGCGCGGTGGCCGCGCAGGCGCTG